>JALYXG010000751.1 GCA_030947205.1 Chloroflexota bacterium | reverse complement strand
AAGACGGTCTCGATCACGACCGATCCGCCGAGCAGGTAGCCGAACTGGAGCCCCGCGATCGTCACGGTGGGGATGAGCGCGTTGCCGAGCGCGTGTCGCGTGAGCACGAGCCGCTCGCGCAGCCCTTTGGCGCGCGCGGTCCGGATGTAGTCCTGATCGAGGACCTGCAGCATGGTCGATCGCGTCATGCGCGCGATCACCGCCATCTGGTTAACGGCGAGCGTCACGGCGGGGAGAACGAGCGAGCGGGGCCCGTGCAGTCCCGCCACGGGGAACCAGCGGAACGTGACCGCGAAGACGATGATCAGCATCAGGCCAAGCCAGAAGCCGGGGAAGGAGATGCCGCCCACCGCCCCGAGCGTGCAGAGGTAATCGAGCCACGAAGACCGGTGCGTCGCCGCGATCACGCCCGCGGTCACACCGACGACGCTGGCGATGATCATCGCGGCGCAGGCGAGGAGCACGCTGGCGGGCAGACGGCCCAGCACCTGGCTCGCCACCCTGTCCCCGTAGACGGGGGACGTGCCCAGATGCCCCCGGGCGAGATCGGCGAGGTACCGGCCGTACTGCACGATGAGTGGGCGATCGAGTCCGAGTTGGTGCCGGATCGACCGCACGACGTCCGCGCTCGCGCTGTCCCCCGCCGCCAGTTGCGCCGGATCGCCCGGCACCAGCCGGAAGATGACGAAGACGAGCGTCGCGACGACGAGTAGGGTCGGTGGAATCAGAAGCAGTCTCCGTGCCAGATACCGCGCCATCGCGCCTCACTCCATTCAGGCCGGTGCAACCCCTTCACCCCGGCAATGCCATCGCTACGACTTCCAGGCGTCCCGCACAACGGTGAAGACCGTCGGCCAGACGGTGACCCGATTCACCGACTTCTGGGCACCGGCAAGGAGATCCGGCACATACAGCCAGATCATCGGCGCGTCGTTCCAGATCATCGTCTGCGCCTGCCCGAGCAGGTCGAAGCGCTTCGCGCGGTCAACGGTCTGGTCCGCTTGGTTGAGGAGCGCATCGACCTGATCGTTCTGGTACCACATCATGTTCCAGACATAGGGCGCCTTCGTCTTGTCCGGGTTCGCGCGGAAGAGCGAGTTCAGATGGTAGCCGAGGTCGCCATTGGATGGATTGAACCCGAAGGAGACCATCTCATACTTCGCCTGGTCGATCGGGAGGCGCAGGTAGGAATATCGCGCCGCCGCCTCCACCTTCCAGATCGTGGCGTCGCAGCCGACCGCCTTGAGGTTCGCCTGCACCGCCTCGACCACCTGGATGTCCTTCGGGTACTCCCCATCCGCCGTGTTGATCGTGAACCTGAGCGGCGCGCCACCCTTCTGGAGTATGCCGCCCGGCCCGGGCGTCCATCCGGCTTCCGCGAGCATCTGCTTGGCCTTGGTGGGATCGTACGGGAAAGTTCCCGCCTTCGTGTAGCCCTGAATCGTCGGCGCCGCCGGGGAGTCGAGGACGGTCGCGTATCCTTGGAAGAGGTTCTTGACGATGGACTCCTTGTCCACCGCGTGGTTGAGGGCCTGCCGGACCTTGACATCCTTGAAGATGTCGAGCGTGAGGTTGAACTCCATGAAAAAGGTGCGGAGGCCCTTCTGGCGGAGGAGTTGCGTGTCCACCCCCTTCTCAATCCGGCCCGCGTCCTCCGTCGGCACGTCGTTGACGAGATCCGCCTCCTGCGCGTCCAGCAGCGCGAGGCGCGAGCCGGTCTCCGGGACGGAGCGCATGACGATCTTATCGAGCGGTGCCTTGCCGCCAAAATACTCGTCGTTGCGCACGAGCGTCAGGTCGTTGCCCGTGTTGAAGGCGCTTACCTTGTACGCGCCCGTGCCGGCCGGTTTCTGCTGGAAGTCCGCGCCCTTCGCGACCGCCGTCGGGCTCTCGATGCCGCCGGAGCCGTGCGCGAGGTAGTTGAGCATCGGGCCGAACGGCTTCGCCGTCACGAGTTGCACCGTCGCGTCGTCGACCACCTTTGCGTCCTTGATGTGGTCCCAGAGACTCTTGTTCGGCGAGGCATTCTGCGGGTCCTGGATGCGCCTGATGTGCGCCGCGACCGCCTGCGCGTTGAAGGGCGTGCCGTCGTGGAACTTCACGCCGCCGCGCAGGTGGAACGTCCACGTGAGCTGGTCGTCCGACTGCTCCCAACGCTCGGCGAGATCGGGGATGATCTTCAAATCCGGCGCGAAGGTGACGAGGTTGCTGTAGATCGTGTACGTCGCCTCGTACGCCGCCGGGTAGGTCTGCGGGTCGATGGAGTCGACCTTCTTGATCGGCTGATTCTGCCCGTACGTCAGCGTGCCGCCAACTTTGACCTTCGCGGCGGCCGGCGCGGACGCGGTGGCCCCACCGGTGCCGACCGTCGACGCTGCCGGGCTGCTGCCTGCTGTCGCGGGCGCGCCAGTCGGGGCCGAAGCAGCCGTCGCCGCGCCCACGGGTGTGACCACCGGCGTGGCATCGCTTTTCGCGCCGCAGGCGCTGAGCAGCGTGCTCGCGACGGCCATGCCCGAGAAAGCGGCGGTGGCGCGCAGGAAGGCGCGGCGACTGAGATTGGCCCGGAGCACATCGTTCATGAGACACTTCCCTCCCGACGAAACTGCTGCACACCGCCATTGGCAAACCGTCGCACCTGATCGATCTCACTGCGCGATGGCGGGATCGTGAACGAGAATGCGTAGCGATCGGCGCGGAACACCGCCCGCGCCGCCTCCGCCGGCCGCCCCTCGGCGTCGTAAAACGCGAACTCGTTGATCAGCACCGCATCGCCCGATGCGATCTCCAGAAGACGGGCCTGATCCGACGTCGCCGGCCCCGCCGTGATGCGCAGGCGCGAACTCGTCACCGGCAGGCCGACGATCGCTTGGAGGAACGCCGTCATCGAGGCCCGGCCCAGGTCGCCCTCGCGCAGGTGCGCCCCGACGCCGAGCGGGAAATAGCGCGCCTCCGTCCAAAGCGGCGCGTCCCCCGCTCGCCCGACGCGCCGCACGCGCAGCACCTCGGTGCCTGTCGCCACATCCAGTAGCACACCGATCCGTTCCGGTACCGGGCACTGCTCCACGCTCAACACCGTGACATCGAGCGTCAAACCCTGCTTGAGCACTTCGTCCTCGAAAGCGAGCAGATGCACCGGGTTCCGCTCGATCTTCGGCCCCTCCACCGCCTGCCGCTCGACGAAGGTGCCGCGTCCCCGGCGGGTGGAGACGATCCCGTCCTCTTCCAAGCGACGGAGGGCGGCCCGCACCGTGACGCGGCTGACATCGTACAGCCGCTGGAGTTCGCCCTCCGGCGGCAACCGCTCTCCCGGGCGATAGCGACCGGACTCGATCTGCTCGCGAAGGTGCAACTCGATCTGGTGATAGAGAGGCACCGGCCCTTCGCGCTGAATCACCCATCCCCCGATCCGAACTTGTCTTATAGTTATAACAAGTGTATAACCGATGTCAAGAGGAGCGCGGTCGGGACGAATAAGAAGGAGGGGCCGGTGATCGTTGACGCGCACGCGCACATCTTCCCGCCGCTCGCGGGAGCGTGTGGCTTCCCGAGTGTGGAGGACCATCTCCGCTTCGTGCAGCTGTACATCGGCACCCACGGCGAGCCCGTCCGTCGCGCGCGGGACCATGCCATCGTGCCGGAGGCGGAAGCGGCGTTGCACGACGGCGTGTTGCGGGGGCCGGAGGGGCTGAAATCGACGGCGAACTTTCGCATCGGTCGGTTCGGCCGGTTCGAATGGGAGTGGCAGGGGGAGACGTATTATCGCCCGTACCTGCCGCCGAGCATGCAAGAGGCGGTCAGCCCGGCCGCGTTCATCGTGCAGCAGATGGGGCGCGCGGGGGTGGACCGCGCGATCCTCCAGAATGCCCGGCCCTACGGCCGGCTCAACGACGAATTCGCCGCCGCAGTCCGGCAGTTCCCCGATCGTCTGATCGGGCTTGCGGATGTGCAGGAAGACGAGGCGCATACGGAGCGGGAGCGGCACGAGCTGCGGCGGGCAATCAAGCACCTCGGCCTGCGCGGCCTGTATTACGCGAATCGCGGCCTCTTCCTCGACCGCTACGGGCACGGCCTCGACGACCCGAGATACGCGCCGTTCTGGGAAGAGGTCGCCGCGCTCGACATCCCCGTATTCTGGGAGATCATCGGCACGCCAATGCCCACGGAGGCGACCTACCTGCGCGAGCTCGACCGCGTCAACCGTTGGTGCGCGCGCTATCCCCGCATCCCATGCAT
>JALYXG010000748.1 GCA_030947205.1 Chloroflexota bacterium | reverse complement strand
CCGACGAGGTTCTTGCCGGCGGGCAAATCCACCGCCGTCTTGCCACCGACGCTCGAATCCACCATCGCGAGGAGCGTCGTTGGTACCTGGACGAGCGGCAGGCCACGCAGATAGGTCGCCGCCACGTAGCCGGCGAGATCGCCGACGACGCCGCCGCCAAGCGCGATGATCGCCGTCTTCCGATCCACCCCCGCTGTCGCGAGCGCGGCGTAGAGCGTAGCGGCTTGATCGAGGCTTTTGCTCATTTCACCGGCGGGCACGGTCAGCGTCACCTTTAGCGAGAGCGACGATGCCGCGAGCAATTCCCGTACCCGGTCGCCGAGGGCCGCGTCCACCCGTTCATCGGTAATCAGTACGATGCCGGAAAGTCCACCGGGCCAGCGCGCCGCGATCCGCTCCGGCAATTGGTTCAGTAGGCCATAGCCGACGGCGAGATGCGATGTGTGCGACGCCGTATCAAACCGATCCTCCCAGAGCGCGGTCGGTTCCCCGCGCACGAGGGCGGCGATGAGGTCGGCGACCACTTCCGGCGCGCGCCCCTCGGTATCGAGCGCGACATCCGCCCGCGCATAATCGGCGGCGCGCCGGATCATCATTGCGCGCAGGGCATCGGCCGGTTCCGCCCCGGCGAGCAGCGGGCGCGCCGCGACATCTCGCCCGTCGCGCCGCGCATGCTCTTCCAAACGGCAGAGCAGCGTTTCCGGCGACGCGCCGAGATGGACGACGAGCGCATCGCGCCGCATCACCGGCCAGTTCACCTCGACCGTCACGACGCCACCACCGGTGGCAACAACCGTCTGCGGCTCCCGGCAGGCATCGGCGAGCGCGACGGATTCGAGCGCGCGGAAGGCCGCTTCGCCATCCTCCGCGAAGACACGCGGGATCGGCTTCCCGGCCCGCTGCTCCAGCAGGTCGTCCGAGTCCACCGCCCGCCAGCCGAGCCGCTCCGCCAGCCGCCGCGCGACTGTACTTTTCCCGCTCCCGCTCAGCCCAACCAGCACAATCCGCTGATACCGCAATCTAAACTCCTGAAACCGATTGAACCGCAAAGGCGCAAAGGACGCAAAAAGAACGCAAAGGAGAACCGAAAGAGATTGGGAGATGCACGCTATCTTTCTCTTCTTTGCGCTCTTCGCGTCCTTTGCGCCTTTGCGATTCTCCCCGGTTTCGATTCGTCCCCGGTTTCCTCAAAAGATGTGGCCGAAGTCGGTGGTGAAGACGTATTCATTCTCGCTCCACGGCTGCCGCCAGGAGTCGTCGGCGAAGCGGGCGAGGCGGAAGGGGGTGAGGTCCACAGCGGGCGGTTCGCCGGTGATGAACTGCGCCATGCACTCACCAATTGCCGGGGCCTTTTTGAAGCCTGCGCCGCTGAACCCGACCATCATGAACAAGCCCCCCACATCTGGCGCGCGGTCGAGGATCGGATGGGTGTCCGGCGACATGTCGTAGAGGCCCGCCCAACCGGTGAGGAAGCGCGCCTCCCGCATCGGCGGCATCCGCCCGGCAATCTGGGCGATCGCCGCCGCACCGTAAGCGGCGTCCACCGTCTCATCGTAATTGTCGGGGTCTACGTAGGAATGATGCTCCGCCGTCGCGACACCCATCAGCGTCTGCCCCGGCTTCCACTTGCGGCAGAAGATGCCGGCGGCGGTATCCACGTACGCCATATGCCCCGCCGCCATCGCGGGGGGCCGCTCCAGAATCGCCACCGGCACGCGCATCACCTCAATCGGCACCGCAACGCCTGCCGTTGCGAGGAGCGGCGCGCTCCAGGTGTTCGCGCAGCAAACGACGACCGGCGCATCCACCGACCCATCGCTCGTCTCGACGCCCGCCACGCGCCCGCTCGCCGTGCGGATCGTCGTGACGGTCACGCCCTCGCGAAGCCGCGCGCCCTGCCGCTCCGCCGCCGCGATCAACGAGCGCGTCGTGGCGATGGCATCCACCGCGCCGCCTTCCGCTTCGTATGCCGCGCAGACAAGGTCATCCACCCGGTCGAAGGGCTGCAATTCGCGCAACTGCTCCGCCGTGACGACTTCCGTCTTGATGCCGACCCGCCGCTGCATCGCGACATTGGCGTGCATCCGCGCGACATTCGGATCGTCCAGCCCGGTCTGGTAGACGGTGGCGATCAGGCCGCTGCCGTCGTACCCGCAGTCGCCGCCGACGATCTCGTTCCACTGCTTGAAGACCTGCACGGAGCGGTGAACGAGCGTCGCCTCCGGCACATTCGAGTAATGCTGCCGCAGCAACGCCCCGGTCTTGCCGGATGCCCCCGCCGCTACATGCTTCTTTTCGAGGATCAGTACGTCGCGCACGCCGAGCCGCGTCAGATGAAAGGCGAGGCTCGCCCCCATCACTCCCGCCCCGATAATGACGACCTCCGCCCGTTCTCTCACCATCGCCATCCCCCTTCACCCGCAGTATACCGGAGGGAACAGGGACGGGGAATTGAACCACGAAGACACGAAGAGGGAAATGAAGAAACACAAATTTTTCTTCTTCCCTCTCTTCTTCGTGCTCTTCGTGCCTTCGTGGTTAGAATCGTCTCCTAATCAGCGGCGGGGATGACGTGGACAGGTGGGACGATAGCGAGATGAGTGTCAGGCCGGTGCCATTTCGAGGCGAGGTGGGTGCGGCTGCCGAAGCGTTCTTCGACCCCGCCGATCAGGCCACCGATGCGCTCCTTGAACCCCTGCATGCGCGTATTGCCGACGCCGAGCGAGGTCTTCGTCCCTTCCTGCACGCCACGCAGCCAGGCGCGCACGCCGTCCGGGTTAGCGAGCGTGCGGGCCAGCATACCTGACGCGACCGTGCCGCCGTAGGCAATCACGCCCTTGGGCAGGAATGATGCGCCCGGAATGACACGCACCGCGCGGGTTGCCAGCTCACGCCAGCCGAGACCCGCGACCAAATACGGCGCGGAATTCATCAGCATCGTCTTCTGGTCGCTCAGATCACGCCCGTGGATGGCCGCGAGTTGATAGGCAAGGATCAGTTGGTTCTTGGTCAACACGAAGAAATCCGCGCCCGTGGAAGCGAGGCCGCCAACCATCGGGATGCGCGCGGTGATATCTGTCATGATCGCGAACTGCGCGTTCGCCCGCGCCGTCTGCTCGATCAGGTAATCGGTCATCGGCTGCCGGAAGCCAACAAATGTCCGCCCCCACACGACCCGCCGATTCGGGTGGAGCATCGGCACGAGCCGCGTGCGCAGCGTGTGGAGCGCTTGTGGGTTCGCCGGGTCCGCCACGACGATGGACGGGATGCCGGGATCCATCGCCGCGCCCGGCCCAGTGACAATCGCCAGCACTGCCGTCTGCCGCTGATCGCTGATGATGCGCCGGAGGACGGGATTTTGCCGCATGGCGGGTGTCGGGTCGAGCAGCAAGACTGCGTCGTACGGCGTCGGCCCGATCTGCAAGCCATCGAGTATTTCTGGTGTCGCGACCGTCATCGTGCGGCGCGCGGTGGCTTCGTCCGGTGTTTCGCCACCGACGAGAGCGAAGGCGAACTGCTGCGCGAGTCGCGCGTCCGGCCCGACGATGAGCGCGAGCGGCAGCTGGGCGATCTGCGCCTGCAAATCGTCCAACTGCACCGTGCGCATGATGCTAAAAAAGTCCTTTGCATGATTCCTGAGCGCCATGTGTTGTACCCCTTTCGACGTGACTTCGTTCCTTCCCTTGACTGCACGGAAGGTGCCACGATGATTCCGCCATCATTGTAACAGAATTACGACTTACAAAGCATGTGGCACAGTTCCTGCATTACTCCCCGATAGTCAACGGTGAAGGGTAACGAAGGACCCTTCCGCAACTCCCGCGTGATGCGGGAAGACGCAAGGAGAGAAGTATCATGCTTTGGGCAATTGTAGCGGTGTTGTTGATCCTCTAGCTGCTTGGGTTCATCGGTAGTATCGGCGGTGCATTCATCCATCTTTTGCTCGTCATCGCTGTCGTGGTCCTGATCGTCCAACTACTCAGCGGTCGGCGCGGCAGCGCGCTCTAAAAACTGTCACGATTGTAGAAGCGATGCCACTAGCAAGCTGTGCTGGTGGCATCACTTTTGGGACTTATACCTGTGACAAGGCCTAATCTGTTTGAATGGTGCGGAAAATGCTTGGGTGTCATCGTAGAGAGATCGGAGTGGCTCTATGCAGCAACTTAGTTCGGCTGACCTGCTACCCGAAGTGTGACCAATCATTCTGTGAGACTTCCGCTTGCCAGACGGCGTGAGCATAGACTGTCGGTGCTTGATTGCCCAGCGCACTGTGCGGCCGCGTCGTATTGTACTCCTCCTCCCACGTCGCGATGATCCGTCGCGCATCTTCCAAACTCACGAACCAATGCAGGTTCAGGCATTCGTCGCGG
>JALYXG010000713.1 GCA_030947205.1 Chloroflexota bacterium | reverse complement strand
GTCTCGGATCGCCACTGGCCGCCGAGATTTTGGCAAGCAGCGGGATTGACTTCATCCTGCTCGATAATCAGCACGGCTCCTTCGGCGCGGACTCGACGATTGCCTGCTTCATGGCGATGGCGGGCGGCTCGGCGATCCCGATGGCCCGTACCGCCCGTAACGACTACACGATGATCGGCCGGTTGCTCGATGAGGGCGCAATGGGCATCGTCGTCCCGATGGTCCACACCCCCGAAGACGCGAAAACGGCCGCCGATTGCTGCCGCCTGCCCCCCGTCGGCACGCGTTCGTGGGGCTGGGGCCGCGCCGCACGGTACGGCAATGATTACGCGGACCGAATCAACGATGAGGTGTTCGTCGCCGTGCAACTGGAAAGCATTCAGGCGGTCGAGAACGCCGAGGCGATCATGTCCACGCCCGGCGTGGATGGGTGCTGGGCCGGGCCGGCCGACATGGCACTCTCGATGGGTATTGACCCACGCAACGCCCCGAACGATGACCGGCATATCCGCGCGCTGGAGCGCGTCGTCCAGGCCTGCAAGAACACCGGCAAGATCGCCGGCCTCTCGTGCAGTGGCCCCGAAGAGATGGTCCGGCGCGCGGCGCAGGGCTTCCAGTTCCTGACGGGTGGCGGCGATGGCGGCTTCATCATCTCCGGCGCGGCGGCAGGCATCAAGACGCTCGGTCTGTGAGGAGTAGCCAGTAGCCAGTAGTCGGTAGTCAGTTGGAAACGGCGGCACCTCGTGTCTCTTTCTGACTACCGACTACCGACTACTGGCTACTGGGAGTAGCGATGGCGGTCTCTCTCGTACGCCCCGCGATGCTCCGGCCGCTCCGGCTCAGTCCGACGAGTCTGCATCGCTGGCGCGAGTGTCCGCACGCATACTGGCACGCATACATCCGCAAAAGCCCGGCGGAGGTCGTCTTCAACCGGCCGATGGAGCGCGGCGGCGCGATTCACAATGTCCTCAAGGCATGTTTCGACAACCTTGAGGCTGCGGGCGATTTTCCCGGCGATCTCGTGGCGCTCGCAATGGACTACCTGCCGCCCCATCGCTACCCGGATCGCGATACGTGGCGCGAGGATGTGGAATGGATCGCGCGCCTCGCCACCGGTTACCTCGGCACGGTTTCTGCCCCACAGGCGCGGGCACATCTGCTCGGCCTCGAATGGGTCTGCACCTTCACGCACGAGGCGTATCCGTCGTTTACCCTTTCCGCGCGGGCGGATCGGGTCGTCCGGTTGCCCGACGGGCGGGCGCGCGTGATCGAATACAAGAGCGGTAAGCCGGACACCTACGACCTCGTGCAGATCGCCGCGCTCCACCTCTGCGTCGCCAGCGCCCTCAAATGCGATGACCAGTTGGTCACCGTCTCCACGGTCTTCCTGCGGACGAACGACGAGCGCGAGTGGGAGTTCGGGCCGGGCATCGCGGAATACCGCGCCCGGATCATTGACATCGCGCACGAGATCCGACTCGCCACACCGGACCCGACGCGCTTTGCCCCGACGCCCGGCCCGTTCTGCCGCAATTGCCCGTACGTCGGCCTCTGCCCTGCCGCGCCGGATGAGTATCGGTAGCGGGCAGCATTACTACCAAATTGCAAACCCCGACGGAATAAACCGCCGAGACGCCAAGAAACGCGGAAGAGAAAGGATGATGTCTTTCTATCTTCCTCTCCCCTTCTTGGCGTCCTTGGCGTCTTGGCGGTTCAGGAATCATTTCCTACAACGAAGCGCCCCGACCATGAAGGTCGGGGCGCAGGGGCTGCATGCAGGGAAGCGGATTTACTGCCCGTTGCGTGCTGCCCGATGCCGACTGAACAAGTGCGGCAGGCGGGACGTACGGCGGGTTTCCTCGCGCCACGCACCGAAATCGTACTCATCGAAGACTAGTTTCGGCAGCTTCTCCTCGCGGACTTTTTTGTCCGGAATCAGGCTGGCGACGAGGATTGCATTCTCGAACATCGTTGGCGCCCCTTTCCGTTATGCGAGGTTCGCGCCACGGCGCATGAAGCGCGGCAGGCGCACCTTGCGGCGAGGCTCTTCCTGCGACGGCACGAGATCGGGGCCGTAGAATGCGCGGCGATCCGCCCGATCCTCATTGTGCTTCAACTCGTTGACCAGGGCGGCCGCAATCGCGGTTTCAAACATGATATATGACTCCTTTTCGTATCATCGGGACGACGAACCATCGCGCCATCCACTACGTACAACACCACCCTACCAGATTTGTTCCAGATTTCACAAGCGAATCGTGCATTCTTTCACGATCTTTTCGCTCCGTGGTCGCGCCTTGCAGTTCGTGACATCCTTCACAATCACTTTGCACAACGTGCCGTGTGCTTTCCTGTACAATGCGCCATATGCACACCAACGCCGTCCTTCAACCCGCTGACCCCGAAATCTCCCCGCACTTATTGCTCCCCCTCATCCCGGACGAACCGTGGGCGATGCCGGCACGAGCAGTTGTCCGTGGGGGATTACCGGGCGTGTCGGTGGACGATCCGCACGCCCCATCGGTCGTCGCCGTCGAGACCGCGACTGCGGGCGGGCAATCCGTCTTTCTTTTCGGTGCGGCGGAGGCCCCAGCGCTCACGGTATATGTCCGCGCACTCGCTGGACCACTCACGCTGCGCGCGGATGCACCGATCGCGAGCCGGATCATCACTGAGCAACCGGACGCGGCGGCGCGCCAATGGGCGACCTTCACCTTCCCCGCGTCGAGCGCGGATACCGCGTTCGCGATGCTTCCGCCGGGCGGCGTGCGCCGGTTGCGGGTCGCCGACGCGCGGCATCTCACGCCCTTCCCGGCGTGGCTCTGGGCGGGGTACGGCTCACCGGAGGCGATGCTGCGCGAGGGGATCGCCTATGCGCGCTATCTGCGCGCCGAACTCGTCGCCATCGC
>JALYXG010000062.1 GCA_030947205.1 Chloroflexota bacterium | reverse complement strand
GGGGCAGCGCACCGAGGAGAGCGCTTGCGTTATGCAGATTGACGGGGCTGTGTCGGCGTCCGACCTGACGCCCGAGGAGCAAATCGAAAAGACCCGGCGCATCCCGTGGGTGCCGCGCCCCCCGAAGGCGAAAGCGCGCCGGAAGGCCGGGAATGCACCCGTGACGGATTCCACGCCCCCCGCGATTGCTGCCGAAGCAATTGTTCCATCGGAGTACACGCCGCGCTCTGCACCTGCAAATGGCAGCGCTCCTCCCGGCATGCCGATCCCTGACGATGCATCGCCCTTGGAGCCAATGCCAATCATCGCCGCATTGCCGCCCTCGGTCGCGCCGCCAGCCGCGCCGCCCGTTGCGTCGGCCACTGCGCCCGCTGTCGTGCAGGCGCGCGCCGCGATGGGCCGGGCGGTGGCGGTCGTCGGCCTCGCCTTTGTCGCGAACCGGGTGCTCGGCCTGCTGCGCGATGTGATCATTGCGGGCAAATTCGGCACCGGGCAGGAGATTGACGCCTATATCGCCGCCTTTCGTATCCCGGATTTCCTGTTCCTCGTCATCGCCTCCGGCGCATTCGGCGCGGCGTTCATCCCGGTTTTCACGGGCTTCCTCGAACGGGACGACGATACCGCCGCGTGGGTGCTGGCGAGCAGTACACTCAATGCCGCCTTCTACGCGCTCACCGCGCTCTCGGCGATCTGCTTCTTTTTCGCCGGGCCACTCGTCCGCACGATCATCGCGCCCGATCTCGCACCCGCCCAACAAGCCCTCGCGACAAATCTGACGCACATCCTCCTCCTCCAGCCGCTCTTTCTCGGCCTCGGTGGCGCGGCGATGGGCATCCTCAATGCGCAACACAAGTTCCTCTGGCCCGCTCTCGCGCCTGTCACCTACAACCTCGGTATCATCTTCGGCGCGCTCGTCCTTACGCCACGGTATGGGGTGAAGGGATTGGCGTACGGTGTCGTGATCGGTGCGGCCGGGCACTTCCTTACCCAACTGCCCGCCCTCGCGCGCACGATGCGCTACTACCCCGTCGTCTCGCTCCGCGTGCCGGGGATGCGGCAGGTCGGCGCGCTCCTCATCCCCCGCATGTTCGGGCAGGCGGTCTTCGCGCTCAACTTCGTGATCGTCACGAACTTCGCCTCCCGCCTCGGCGAAGGGCGCATTTCCGGCTTCAACTATGGCTACACGCTCTTTTTGCTGCCGCACGGCGTCTTCGCGCTTTCCGCCGCGACGGTGCTCTTCCCGACGCTCTCGCGCCTCGCCGGTGCGGGCGACTGGCACGAATTCCGCGCGCAGTACGCCGCGACGCTCCGCTCGGTCCTTTTCTTTGTCGTCCCCGCGACCGCCGCCCTGATTACCCTGCGGACGGCAATTCCCGAAGCGATCTACCAACTCGGCGCGTTCAACGCCACCTCGACCGATCTCACCGCTACCGCCCTCGGCGCGCTGGCGACGGGGCTGATCGCCTACGCCGTCGTCGAGATCGTCACCCGCGCCTTCTACGCCTTGCAGGACACGCGCACGCCGGTGATCGCGGGCGTCCTGACGATTGCCCTCAACCTGCCGCTCAGTTGGTTCCTGAGCAAAGCCTTCGGGCTGGGTGGCCTCGGCCTCGGCCTCGCCGTAACAACATGGCTGGAAATGACGATCCTGCTCGTCGTCCTCCGCCGCCGGATGGGTGTCACTGCACCGGGCCTCGCGGACGCGCTCGTACGCATCTTCTGGGCCGCCGCCGCGATGACCGTCGCCTTGATCCCCTGCTCGTGGCTGCTGCACAAACTGCACCGCACAACGGGTAAAAGCATCGCGCAACTCGCCTTCTTCCTCGTCACACTCGCCCTCGGCGGGGCGATCTATCTCGGCGTCTGCTCGCTGCTCGGCGTCGAGGAAGTGCAGCGTGTCCGTGGTATGGTATTGCGCCGCTTCGGGCGCAGGAGGGCGGAAACCGATTGAACCGCAGAGACGCAGAGAGCGTAGAGGAGAGAGATCGAACCACCAAGACACCAAGAACACCAAGAGAATGCAACGAAGAAAAATAGGGAATCTCTCTTTTCCCCCTTGGTGTCATTGGTGTCTTGGTGGTTCGATTCGTTTTCTATCGTGAGAGGAATGCAGCATGGTGAGGTTGTCGGTGCTGGTCGAGGGGGCGCATGGGCTGACATGGGAGCGATGGAAGGAATTTGTCGCGACGACGGAGCGGTTGGGGTATACGGGGCTGTACGGCTCCGATCACTTCACACTCGCCGGTGACCCGCCGGACAACGATTCGCTGGAATTGATGATGTCGCTCGCCTATGCCGCCGATCGCTCGGAGCGGCTGCAACTCGGGCAACTCGTCTCGCCCGTCTCTTTCCGCGATCCGGTGATGCTGACGCGGCAGATGCTCGCGCTCGACGATTTGAGCGGTGGGCGGATGGTCTTCGGTGTCGGCGCGGGCTGGAATGTCCGCGAGCACGCGATGTTCGGCTACGACCTCGGCGACATCAAGGCGCGGATGGACCGCTTCGCGGAATCGCTGGAAGTAATCACCCGCCTGATGCGCAGCGACGAACCCGTCTCCTACGCCGGCACGTATTACCGCCTCGAAAACGCGACGCTCCTGCCGCGCCCGCAGCGACGCGGTGGCCCGCCCTTGCTGATCGGCGGCGGCGGCCCGAAGCGGACATTGCCGCTCGTCGCGCGTTACGCCGACATCTGGAACGCCGTGATGGTGACGCCCGAAGTCATGCAGGAGAAGCTAACGCTGCTCG
>JALYXG010000707.1 GCA_030947205.1 Chloroflexota bacterium | reverse complement strand
GCCATCGCGCAACTCTGCCTGCTCCACGATGTGCCCTTCCTGACCGTCAAGGACATCTCCAACAACGAGTTCCACACCGTCTCCACCTTCGGCGATGGCGGGACGTTCGACGCACTGCACGCGGAACTCGGCAAACGCGCCGGGTCGTTCCTGTTCGCAGTGCTCGAACGCCTCGCCGCGAATGAAGCGTTGAGGGCCGAGGACTGAGGAAGACGGTACGCACGGCTGTGCGATCTTATCCGCATCGCGCATCGCTCACATTGCGCCTGCCGCCATCGCGGGGTATTCTAAGGAGTGTGAATGTGGGGAATGCCGGACGCATTGGCGCGTTCGGGGCATACACGGGAGTACGCAAGCATGGACGAGGAAGATCGCTCGATCGCGCTGACGCGGGCGTTGCGATGGATGGGCAGCAAGGAAGTCTTCGAGGCGAGCACGGCGACAGGTTCGACCTACCATGTGATGCGCCACCCAGAGGGCGGCTATGAGATCACGGGTGGCCGCAGTTTGCGCGGCTGGGAGCGGGCGGACATCGTCGGCGCGGTGCCCGATTCGTCCGGCTACGCCCGCCTCGCCGTCATTCGCGCCGATCCGGGCGCGGACGATAAATCCCTCACGACCAGCCCCGTCATGCAGTGGCGGATCGTCCCCCGCACCCAGGCGGGATAGCAATGAGCAATGAGAAGGTCGAATCCGATCTCTCATTGCTCATTGCTCGTCACTCATTGCTTCGTTACCGCTTGCGATCCGGCAGGGTGAAACCGGCGGGTGGGATGAAGAGGGTTGGCTTCTTTTCCTCGCCCCATGGTTCCGGCTCGTAGGTGTCCGGCGGCGCGGCGGGTTTGAAACCGGCCTCTTCGAGATTGCTGATCTGCGTTTCCATGTCGCGTTGCGCGGTTTCGACCGTCGTCGCCGTCACCTGCGTGGCGGAGACGCGCGTCTTGCCGTCTGCATCCTCGCGCACGCGGCTGATGATGACGCTCTGCATCGGCCCTTGACTGGTCTCGACGACCGCCAGTTGGATAGCCAGCGCGGCGATGCGCCCGCTCTGCTCGCGGCCATACCAGACCTGCACCGTTTGCAACGGTGAGGCGGGCAGGGTCGTCGCCGCGACGGGGATGCCCCGGTTCGCGCGATCGAGTTCCTCCCAACCCAGTGTCTCAACGTCGCCTTCCATCATGTCCAATGTCGCTCCTCCTGAATCGTTGATGCGGCGGAAATGCGTGCCGCAGAATCGTATTCGAGCAGTGTACCATGCGACGAGTCCCGCCGAGTTTCCTGTATGTGGCTCATACAAACACGCTAACGATCACCTGTGCGAAGATATTCCGCGCCATTCGATAGCGAAGATATTGCTGTGCAGATTATGCGAAATCTGCGGCGAAACCCCCTCCCCAAGTGACCGTACAGCGCATATGATGGGCAACACATCGAGACCGGTCATGCCGTGGGTGCGGCGGATGGGCGGCGGATGTGGGCTCGCGTGGGGGAAGGGAACCCGGTAGGAATGGCCACGATTCAGATGGATGTCGTCGTGATCGGCGGCGGTATCACCGGAACGTCCATTGCGTATGCGCTCGCGCGGCGGGGCGTCCGCAATGTGCTGCTGCTCGAACAGCGCACGACAGCGGGCAACACGACGCGGGGCGCGTTCGGCGTCGTGCGGACCTACCACGCGAGTCGGGTGATGGTTTCGGTGGCGCGGCGGTCAGTGCGGCTGTATGAGCAATTCGAAGAGGAGAGCGGCGCGCCCATATTCGCGCGCACCGGCTTGCTCGTGGTCGTCCCGACCGGTGAGCAGGAGATGCTTGAAGCGAACGTCGGCGTCGCGACGCACCTCGGCAGCAACGTGCAACTGCTCGCAAGCGGCGATGCCGTCCGCGCTGTGGAGCCGCGTATCAGCCTGAACGGGGTCGCCGCAGCCGCGTACGAGCCGGGTGCGGGGTATGGCGACACGGTGCAGGCATCGGCTGCCTTTGCCATCCGCGCCCGCGATCTCGGCGCACAGATACGGCAGGGTATCCGCATCCTCAATATTGACACCGAGGGCGAGGCGAACGACCGGCGGATCACCGGCGTGCTCACCGATGGCGGCTATGTGCGCACGGGCTGCGTCGTCAACGCCGGTGGGATCGGGGGGCCGTCGGTGAGTGAGATGGTCGGCGTTGCGTTGCCGGTGCTCTCGTACCGCTATCTCGGCGTCGTGCTGCGCCATCCGCCCTCGTTCGGCACGGCGCACCCGATCACGCTCGACCTCGTCAACGGCGCGGTGATGCGGCCGAGCGGCCCGCGCCTCACGCTCGTCGGCCCGCTCGGCGCGGTCGCCGAGGATGTTGTGCCGCCCGGCTGGGACGATCCGCGCACCGATGCCTCCGCCGCCCCGGAATATCAGACACTGCTTCGCCGCCGCTACCCCGAACTGGCGACGGCGACCGTCCACGCCGCGTGGGCGACCTCGCACGACGTTTCGCCCGACTGGTACCCGATGATCGGCCCGGTAGACGGTGTCGAAGGATACTACTGCGCGGTCGGCATGGGAGGGTACAGTTTCGCTCTCGCCCCCGCTGTCGGCGAGATGGTCGCCCGCCTCATTACCGACGAAGGAAGCGACGGCGTCGTCCGCCCACGCCGTTCCGAGGACCTCGACCCGAAGAGCCACGCCTACTTTTTCCGCCCTGGCCGCTTCGCCGGTCGCGACGCGGACACGCCGGTTCCGGCTTCTCCTGCTCAGTAACACGACCTCACGACGCAACATAGTCAACAATAGGATTGCGTGTTTATGGCTTGCGGATCGGGAATATCGCCCCTACAATCATGCGTTGGAGATGAGGGAATCGAATGCTCCCGTACCGATGCGCGCGTTGGAGGATGTGAAACCGGATGCCGATCTATGTATACGAGCGACCCGATGGGAGCCGTTTCGAGCTTCGCCAGGGATTTAATGATGAAAGCCTGACCGCAGACCCGGAGACGGGCGTGTCGGTTCGGCGGATCATGCAGCCCGCCCCGATTATCTTTAAGGGTTCCGGCTGGTACAAGACCGATAGCCGCGCGAGCGCGTCGAGCGACAAAACCGAGGCGAAAGCGCCCGCAGCCGCAGCGTCGGACACTGCCGAGAAGAGTGACGGCGCGGCGACCGAAACCAAGGGCACGAAAGAAGCGGTCAGCGAGGCGACGGCGAAGACAACGGCGGAAATCAAGAAGACGGCGGACAAGCCCGCCACGCCTGCGGCGGCGTCCTGATGCTGCCGACGCGAACGGCGGCCCTCGCGCCGCTCTTTCAGTTGCGCTACCCACCGCTGGTCGCGTTCCGCAGCGCGGGGGGCTGCTGCCTCTGTCGGTGAGGGGAGTGCGCCACACGATGCGGCCGCTTCCCGCTTAACGTACCCATCGGTCGGCGCTTTTGCCGACGTGGACGTGCCGATAGGAGCATACCCCATGTTCGACCTCATTCGCGAAGACATCAAAGCCTTCTACGACAAGGACCCGGCGGCGAACAGCACGCTGGAAATTATTCTCGCCTACCCCGGTTTCCATGCAGTCGTGTTGCATCGCCTGGCGCACCGGCTGTATCTGCGACAGATACCGGTGCTGCCCCGCCTCGTCTCGCACTTTAACCGCTGGATCACCGGCATCGAGATCCATCCCGCCGCGCGCCTCGGTCGCCGCCTGACGATTGATCACGGCATGGGCGTGGTCATCGGGGCGACGGCGGAAGTGGGCGACGATGTCCTGCTCTATCAGGGTGTCACGCTCGGCAACGCGCGTTTCCAGCGCGGCAAGCGGCACCCGACCGTCGGCAACAACGTCGTGATCGGCGCGGGGGCAAAGGTGCTCGGCCCGATTACGGTGGGCGACGGCGCGCGGGTGGCGGCAGGCGCAGTGGTGATAAACGACGTGCCGCCGAACACGACAGCGGCGGGCGTCCCCGCGAAGGCGATTCGTTACCACAACCCGGACACAGGGGAATCGCGGCGCCTGGAGCAGATGCCCGACCCCGAGGGGGACGAGATCAGGGTATTGCGCACTCGTGT
Organism: Chloroflexota bacterium; assembly: GCA_030947205.1. Taxonomy (GTDB): domain Bacteria; phylum Chloroflexota; class Chloroflexia; order Thermomicrobiales; family JALYUS01; genus JALYUS01. Next base: position 1,037 of record JALYXG010000707.1, on the reverse strand, counting down.
CGGTGAGTTGGAAGAGCGACTGGCCGCACTCGAAGAGCGCGACACCAATGAGCTTGTCACGAGGAGGCGAACGGTCGCATGACGCTACGAGTGTACAACACCCTGACGCGCGCGGAAGAACCGTTCGAAACGATCGAACCGGGCAAGGTGCGGATGTACGTCTGCGGCCCGACCGTCTACGCGGACGCTCACATCGGCCACGCGATGAGCGCGATGGTCTTCGATGTCATCCGGCGCTATCTGGAGTTTGCCGGGTATCAGGTGAAGCACGCACAGAACTTCACGGATATTGACGATAAGATCATCAACCGCGCGAACGCCGAGGGCCGCGACCCGAATGAACTGGCCGAGGAATACATCAACCAGTGGCTGCACCAGACAGCCGCGCTCCATGTCAAACCCGCGACGGTCTATCCGCGCGCGACGCAGGAACTCGGCAATATCCACGCGATGATCCAGACGCTGATAGACAAGGGCAATGCCTACCCAATGGACGGCGATGTCTACTACCGCGTCCGCTCGTTCAAAGGCTACGGCAAACTCTCGCACCGCTCCTTGGAAGATATGCGCGCGGGCGAGCGCGTCGCGGTGGACGAGCGCAAGGAAGACCCGATGGACTTCGCCCTTTGGAAGGGCGTCAAGCCCGGCGAGCCGGCGTGGGACTCGCCGTGGGGCGGCGGGCGGCCCGGCTGGCACATCGAATGCTCCGCGATGATCAAGGGGCATTTGGGCGAGCGGATTGACATCCACGGCGGTGGCGCGGACCTCATTTTTCCGCACCACGAGAATGAAATCGCTCAGAGCGAGGCCGCGCTCGGTGTCCAGCCGTTCGCGCGTTACTGGATTCACAACGGCCTCTTGCAGATGAAGGATACGGCGACGGGCGAGATCATCAAGATGTCCAAGTCGCTCGGCAACCTAATCACGATCGGCGATCTCCTGAAGCGGCGCAATGGTGCGGATATTCTGCGTTTTATGGTTCTTTCCGCAAACTACCGCACGCCGCTGACCTATACCGAGGAGATCTACGACGCGGC
>JALYXG010000434.1 GCA_030947205.1 Chloroflexota bacterium | reverse complement strand
ACCGATTCCGCCCCATCGCCCTCTCAATGCTCACACGCTCCACCCTTCGGGGAATTTGAACCACGAAGGCGCGAAGAGCACGAAGGAGAGAGGAGAAGTCAAAAGAAATTTCGCTTTCTTCCCCTCTGCGAACTCTGTGCGCTCTGCGTCCTCTGCGCTCATTCCGGCTACATCACGCTGGGGGCTTGGATGCCGAGGAGGGCGAGGCCGTTGGCGAGAGTTTGGCGGGTGGCGTCCACAAGGGCGAGGCGGGCGGTACGGATTTCCGGCTCCGCCTGCATCACCGGACACGCGCCATAGAAGTCCGAGAAGCGCCGGGCGAGATCGTAGACATAGTTCGCGATGATTAACGGCTTGTCCGCGTCGGCCGCACGGCGAACTTCCGCCGGGAAATTGCCGATCTGCTCCAGCAGGTCCATCTCCTCGGTCGCGGGGGCGGGGAGATGGACAGCGACCGTCGCGTCCGGGCGCGCGATACCCTCGGCCTGCGCGCGTTCGAGGATGCGGCAGGCGCGGGCGTGCGCGTACTGGATATACGGAGCGGCGTGGCCATCGAAGGAGAGCGCCTGCTCCCAATCAAAGACGATTTCCTTGTTGTTGTCTCGGTCGAGCATGCTGTACAGCAGTGCGCCGATGCCGACCGCGCGCGCGATCGCCGCTTTCGTCTCTTCCGGCACATCCGGGTTCTTTTCTTCAACGGCGGCGCGCGCCCGCTGCACGGCGTCCGCCGCGACATCCTCGAAGAAGATCGCGTTGCCGGAGCGCGACGACATCGCTCCCTCCGGCAATGTCAGGAACTCATACGGGAGGTGGCGGCTTTGCGCGGCCTGCGCGAAGCCCATCAGTTCCAAAATCTTGAAGATCTGCTGGAAATAGAAGGACTGCCGCGCATCTACGACGTAGATGGAGCGCTCGATGTGGTACTGATCGAATTTCACCGCCGCGAGCGGCAGGTCTTTCGTCGCGTAGAGCGTCGTGCCATCGGAGCGGAGGATTGGGAGCGTCCGGTACGTTTCCTTCGTCAGGCCCAACTTCTCGTCAATCTTCACGACCGGAAGGCCGTCACTGACCTCCGCGATGCCGCGTTCGAGCAGGTCCTTGACAATCGCGCGGCCGGGTTCCTCGACTTCGCTCTCGTAGAAGTAGACATCAATCGGCGCGTCGAGTTGCGCGAACAGTTGCAGCAACTCATCGAGACTCCACTGCCGTGTTGTTTCCCAGAGCGCGACGACATCCTTCTCCTTGCGATCCCACGCGAGGAAGAGGGCGCGCACTTCCGCTTCCCAGGTCGCGCTCGGCGCCCACCACTCGGTAAAGTGGGCGTCGAGCCGCTGGTACTCCGTCCACAGACCGGCGAGGGAATCGGAGTTGAGGCCGTCCACCTGGTGCTTGATCGTGTCTCGTTTCTTCTCGGAGCGTAACTCCGCGCCGATATGCTTCCAGAAGATCGGGATCATCTCGTCATTCATGTACGCGGTGGGATCGAAGGCTTTGTGGCTGACGAGCACGCCGAGCAGTTTCGCGACATCCCCATTGGGGACACCGGCATGGATTAACTCTTTCATAATCGAGTCAACCTGGCCGTTGAAGACCATGTCTTCCAGCACGAGCCGCGCGATGAAATCGCTGACATCTTTGCGATAGGCAAGCCGCTGATTGCTCTCGACATATCGTTCGCCGAGCCACCGCCCGCGCTGCGCGGGGTCTTTCGGCTCCTGACCGAGATGGAATGCGCGATAGCACCACAGGCACATGATAACGTGCTTGCCAATGTCACCGATGTAGGAAGCGGCGATAACGTCGTACCCCGCGAAGCGCATAATCCGCACGAGCGCTGCACCGAGCGCCACATTACGCAGATGACCGACATGAAATTCCTTGTGCGTGTTAAGCTGCGCGTACTCAATCATCACGCGACCAGGGATCGCCGCACCGTGGCCGTACGCATCTCCCGCCGCAAGGACGGACTGGATCACCGCCGTCGCCACGGTGTCGAAATCGAAGATGCAGTTGACATAGCCATTTTCGGCGTAGACATCCGCGAAGTGATGAAGCGCGCGCAACCGCTCCGCGACACCCTCGGCGATCTCGCCTGCCTTCGCCTTATCGCCCTTCGCCATCTGCATCGCGATTGTCGAGGCGACGCCCCACTTGCCGTCGAACTTGATGCGCCTCAGCGCTGGCAGCTTCGGCGGGAGTGCGTACCCCATCTCCTGAAGCGCCCGCGCAATCGCGTCCGCGGCGTAGTGTTCTTCCTGTTCAAGCATCATGTCATCCTTGTAGGACTGAGGACTGAGGACTGAGGACTAAGGGGAACCCCTCGCCTCGTCATCGCCCCGGTCTCGGTTATTCGTCGCTCAGTCCTCAGTCCTCAGTCCTGATTTGTCGGCCCAGTAGGTGTTCGCGCGGTAGAGACTCTCGAACGTTCCGGCATCGCTCCAGAAACCGTCCAATTCTTCCCATGCCAGTTTGCCGTCGCGCAAGTAGGCGTTGTTCACGTCGGTGATCTCCAACTGCCCGCGCTCGGACGGCGTGATGCCCCGGATGTAGTCGAAAACATGCGCGTCGTAGAGATACAGCCCGGTGACGGCATACGGGCTGCCGGGATAGGCTGGCTTCTCTTCGATCCGCTCGATCCGTAGCGGGTCCTCGGCAGAGAAGACCGGGCAGCCGAATCGCTCCGGGTCCGGCACATGCTTGAGGAAGACCATCGCACCCCCCTCAAACCGCTCGATGGCATGGCGGATCTCCGCGTCCGTCGTGTTGTCGCCGAGGATGAAGGCGACGCTGTCGCCATTGACGAACTCCTCGCACAAGCCAAGCCCTTGCGCCAGCCCGCCCTCCGGGTTCTCCTGGTACATGTATTCGAGATGGCGGACGCCGAACTGCCGCCCGTTGCGCAGCACGCGGAGGAAATCGCCCGCGTGCGGCCCCCCCGTGACAACCATGATGTCGTCCACCCCGGCGCGCACGAGCGTTTGGATCGGGTAGTAAATCATCGGCTTGTCGTAGATGGGCAAGAGCTGCTTGCTCGTGGCGTAGGTGAGCGGATAAAGCCGCGTCCCCAACCCCCCCGCGAGGATAACCCCTTTCAACCTTCACGCTCCGTTCCACGTCCGCGCGTGCGGGCCAATTCCCACCACCCGCGCGCGCCGCCCAGGCAAATACCCGCCCCGAACATCGTGCCGATCAACTGTTTCCAGCCAAAGCCGCCGCCCGCCGACCCAATCCCCAGCGTATCCGCGAAGAGCGAGAGCGCAAGAAGGAGCGCGCCTATCACCATCAATCCAATCGTGATCCATCGCACGCCGACATCCCCGCCCCTCCCCCGTCGTGGGTCGGAGGGTCAGTATACCACGGGGGTTAAGTCTCTCCCCGTGGCATCCATGTTGCGCACACCCGCGTGGGACATTTCGTTTTTTGAAAGGAGCCGGACATCCATGAGTGCAACACAGCAACGGCCCAGGAGCATCCGCGAACTGACCGCCGGCCACAAGGTCGTCGGCTTCATCACGATCGGTGAGGACGGCAAGCCGAACTGCCGCGCGATGATCACGCAGGAAGCGGAACCGGACATGGACCTTTGGTTCGCCACCCGCCTCGATTCCGAGAAAGTGGACGAACTACGCAAGAACCCGAATGTCGGCCTATATTATTACAACCCGGAAACGTGGTCGTATGTCACGATCGGCGGCACCGTCGAGGTCATCAAGGACACCGCGCGATTTAAGAAATACTGGAAAGATTCGTGGCGTCGCTGGTTCCCGAACGGGCCCGACGACCCGGACTCTGTTCTCCTAAAGGTAGACGCTGATGTCGTCACCTACGAGGATCAAGGTGAACCCGTGACGTTCCATCCGAAGAAAGAGCGGTAGGCGCTTTCGACGTGGATACGAACAGGGGCGGTCGCAGACTGCGGCCGCCCCTATGTATGGGGTAGCGCAGGCTTCAGCCTGCGGCTCCTCCCGGTAGCGCGTGCTGCCAACCTATGGTCTCGGGAACGCAGGCTGATGAACCTGTAAAACCTGATTGGGTACTGGGTTCACAGGCTGGAAAGCCTGTGCTACCGGTAGCACAGGCTTTCCAGCCTGCTGCCCCACGATTACCCGGTTAAGTTGTAAAGGTTCATCAGCCTACGCTACCGAAGTTGGTTAGATCACCGACGGCGGTTCTTCGCGCTCGATGACGATGCGGCGCGGCTGGGCGGTTTCCTGCGGACTGCGCGGATCGGCAAAGATACGATCCACGGCCATCAAGCCCGCCGAACTGACCGCGTCCATGAAGGATTGCACGGCGAGCACGCTTTCCCGCGCGCTCTGGCGCAGGTGCTCGCGCGTCTGCACCGGCAA
>JALYXG010000422.1 GCA_030947205.1 Chloroflexota bacterium | reverse complement strand
GTCGTACTGGAGGACGTTGTGTTCGCTCAACGAGAAAACATCGCCCGCAAACGACGTGCGCCGCTTCGCGAGCAGATGCCGCACGACGCCAACCGCCTCCCGCATCGTCGCGACGGGCTTTGTCTGCACGATGCCGAGCGATTCGAGCCATGCCCCGCGCGACAGGCCGAGGTAGGCACGCCCGCCGGAAACGGCATCGAGGAACGCGATTTGCCCGGCGATCTCGACGGGATGGATGGTATACGGGTTCATGCTCGCCGGGCCGAGCCGGATGCGCGTCGTCGCTTGTGCCATGAGCAGCAGCGGCCCAATCGGGGGCTGGAACATCAAATCGCCATAGACGCCGAGTGCGTCGAACCCATACTCCTCCACCCGCCGCGCCAACGCCGCGTACTCCGCCGCCGTTTTGTTGCTCTGAAACGCTACGCTCACTTCTCTCTGGCGCATCCGGGGATTCCTTTTTGAACCACTGAGACACAGCGGACACAGAGAAAACTCGGAGGAGATAAGCGAATGCGCCGTAGGCGACGCATTCGCTTATCTTCCCCTTGTCGCATCGTTCGCGGCGCTCGTTATGGTCGCGTGCCGCTGACGCGCCGACGCATGACCAACACGACACCAGCGAGCAATGATACCGCACCGAGACCGAGAGCGAGCGACATGATCCGGTTTGTGCCTGGCGTCTGCGCTTCACCTGTCTTCGGGAGCGTTGTCGTGGTCGCACCGCCGGTGCCCGTGGCGACTGGTGTTGTCGCGGCAGCGGCGGGCCGGGTGGTCGCGGCGGCGGTGGTCGGGGCGGCGGGTGCGGACGAACCCGCTGCGGCATTCGTGGGCGCGGAAACGACGAGCCAGCCGACACCCGCGCCGCCGAACGGATGATTGACCTTGCCGTCGAAGGTGATCGGCGCCGGGTTCGGTGTGATCGCTGCTGGGGTTGCGGCAGTGGTGTTCAGGATCGCGTCGGTGCTCTGCGCATCCTTGCCGCTATATGAGTAGACGACTGGTTGCTTGAATGCCCCAACGATGGCCTTGGTCGCCTTATCGGTGACGCGGAAGGCGAACGCCGCGCGGACGGTGCGGTCCTTCACGAGGTCCTTCCACGCGCTCGGCTCGCTCGTCAGGAGATCGAATGTCACTGGGCTGTCGAATGTCCCGGCCTTGATCGCCACCGAATGGTCGCCCGCCGTGATTGTCGCTGCCTGATCCGGTGCGATGTCCATACTCTTCGCGACGGTGGCGTAGCCGAACTTTGTCATGTCCGGCGGTCCCTGCGCCCCGACGAGCGCGAGATTGCCGCACATGAGCAGCGCAAGCGCCATGAGCACGCCGATAAACCCAATCTTTCGCATTGCAAAATCCTCCCCTGTATGTATCCATCGGCACACCAGGGCGTGTACACGCCCTTCTTTCTCTACGCTCCGCTGGCGGGTCATGGATTGTTCATGGGCGCGATGCGCTTCCCGCTCCATCCGGCGTGTGGCGATCCAACGACCCTTGCTGCCGAGCCGATGCGGGATATGGTATCGTTCCTCCAGATACACGGGGATCGCGGAAGGGAAAATGGGATGGCTGACGAGCACGAACTACGCAATATTTTCACGCGGACGCGCCGACTTCGCACGCGCGAAGAAGGAGAAGCCGACATCGAGGCGGATTTGATTGATCCGCAGACGCTGATGGCGGAGATGGGCGGCACGACCGAACCCGAACCGCTCCTCGCCACGCAAGGCGTCGAGCGCGAGCAGTGGCGCGGCTACGTGCTGATCTGCGTCAACGCGAATGTGGTGAAGGTCTGCGAGATGGTCAAGGAGCGGCTGGGCGAGCGATTCCGCGGCATGTCGCTCGTCACCGGCATCTACGACCTGATTGTCCGCGTCGAGGCGGACTCCCGAGAGCAGTTCAAGGAAACGCTGATCCTCGTGCGCGAAACGCCCGGTGTGACCGCCAGTGTCACGCTGCTGGACCTCGATTGATGGCGCACGCGAGACGCGAGCCGGATTGGTTAGCCTATCATCTCGTACCGACCGAGGAATGGGAAGCGGCTCCCGATACCGACTACCTCCCTGCCGCCTTCCCGCAGGACGGGTTCATCCACACGACCCATCGCGCTGTCGAGGTCGCGGCGGCGGGCAATCGCTATTACACAAACGACGACCGCCCGTATCTCGCGCTCGCCATTGATCTGCGGCGGCTCGCCAGCCCGTGGCGCTACGATGGCGACGAACGGTTTCCGCACATCTACGGCCCGCTGAACCGTGACGCCGTGCTGGCCGCGCCCGCCGCGCCGCGCGAGCCGGACGGCACATTCCTCCCGCCGACATGGGCGGACCCGACCTACGCGACCGAGGACATTCCCTTCACGACGCCGAAAGTCGGCGTGAATGCCGTGATCTTCGATACTGCGGGCCGCGTGCTGCTGACGCAGCGGGAAGACAACCGGCTCTGGTGCATGCCCGGTGGCCATGTGGACCTCGGCGAGACGATCGCGGAGGCGGTCGTGCGCGAAACGGTAGAGGAGACGGGGCTGATCGTCGAGCCAGGCCGGATCGTCGGTATCTACTCCGATCCCCGTCTCGCGCTCCGTGTCGGACTTGGCCTGCGCTACCACATAGTGCTAATCGCGGTGGAGTGCCGCGTCGTCGGCGGATCGCTCGGCCGCTCCGACGAAACGCTGGACGAAGGCTGGTTCGACCCGGACGCCTTGCCGCCACTTATCCCGTCGCA
>JALYXG010000421.1 GCA_030947205.1 Chloroflexota bacterium | reverse complement strand
GACTTCGGGTCGGACAACTCCATGATGAATTCGTCCATCTGCCGCTGATTGACATTCGGCGCGAGCGAGACGGAGACGGTGATTTCCTTTTGTGCATCCGTCGTCCCGACCTTCGTCTCGGCGCGCGGGATCACTGTCTGCGGCGTCACCGGATTCGCCGCGCCGACGCGGTACGATGCGCCCGCGATCTGCGCGACCGCGAGCAAACCAACCATGACAACCGAGACGTAGCCGCGCGACCGCCGTACAGCGCGCGGGATCGAAGAATTCATGATCTCTCCCCATACCCCCGAATAACACGCCGCCAGCGAGCTACGCCCCGGCTGTTCCTCACCGGAATTGTCCCCATGATACACGACGCACCTAAACAGCACAAAAAGGAGAACAATTGACTCTTCCCTATCATAATTTTGCAAAAGGAAAGGAGGCTTGGTCGCCTCCCAGCATCCTTACACCTGAGGGTAAGTATGCAGTGTCACGCAACAACTGTCAAGGCATTTCTTTTCGTCGGAGATCAGCCGGATACGGCGATGGTGCGCGGGCGGAACTCCCGGTAGGCGTAGCGGGCGAGGGCTTCCTCGTCAATCTCGATACCGAGGCCGGGTGCGGTCGGCAGGGTCAGGTAGCCGTTTTCCGCGACGAGTGTGCCAGTGGAAATCTCCTTGCCGACTGCCTCGAAGTTGACGAAATATTCGGTAATCAGGAAGTTCGGGATCGTCGCGCAGAGCTGCGCCGTCGCCGACAGCCCGACGGTCGTGCTGTTGTAGTTGTGCGGCGAGACGGCGACGGAGTAGGCTTCCGCCATCGCCGCGATTTCCTTCAACTCCAAAATGCCGCCGCAGTTGCAGATGTCGGGGTTGATGATGTCCGCCGCGCCCTGCTCGAAAACGGCGCGGAACTCCGCTTTCGTGTACAATTCCTCGCCCGTCACGACGGGGAGGTTGATGCCGCGCTTCGCCGCCACCAGCCCACCCATGTTCCGCGACGAGACCGGCTCCTCATACCAGAAGGGGTCGAACTCCTCCATCATCCGCGCGACGCGGATCGCGTAGACGGGCGCGAGGCGGCGATGGACCTCGATGAGCATGTCCACATCCGGGCCGACCGCCTCCCGCACTGCCCGCACATTGGCGACGGCCTGCCGCTCCTGATCGCGGTCAATGATCTCGCGCCACGGCCCCGGAAAGGGATCGAACTTCAGCGCGGTGAAGCCGCGTGCCACGACCTGCCGCGCCGCCTCCGCGCGCTGTTCCGGCGTCTTCGCCCCCTCGCCCCAGCCATTCGCGTAGACGCGAATCTTGTTTCGGCAGCGACCGCCGAGCAGGTTGTAGACGGGCTGCCCCGCCGCCTTGCCCGCGATGTCCCAGAGTGCCTGTTCGATACCGGAAAGGGCGCTGTAAAAGTCCATCGCGCCGCGCTTCCCCGCCCAGTCCAGGTACATGACGGTGGTGAAGTGCTTGATCGCGAACGGATCGCGCCCAATCACGTACCGCTTCATTGCGAGGATGTGCGCCTCGATCGCCGTGTCGCGATCCGCCTGCGTGTAGGACTCGCCCCAGCCGTGGATGCCCTCGTCCGTTTCCACTTTGACGAGCAGCCAGTTCTTGCCCACACCGGGATGGACAAGAAAGGTTTTCACATCCGTCACTCGCATGGCACATCCCTCCTGTGGCGAACCGACAAACCGACGGAAACCGGGGAGAACCGCAAAGACGCGGAGGACGCAAAGAGGGAAAAGCAGGAGAGAAGGAAGACGGAGTGCTCGCGGTAATGGCGCGGGGTGTCCATCAGGATTCCGATGTCGGCGAGCATTCGCCCGCGACGAGGGCGCGCACGCACGCGGCCGTCGCGCCGAGGTCGCCGGTGGAGAGCGCGAAGCAGCGCGCGTCGCGCGTCAGCCGGGCGGCGACCGCGAGCGCCAGCGCGGGATCGTGCGACAGCGTCATGCTGTACGGCAGGAGCGCGACGACGGCATCCGCGACGGACAGCGGCACGAGGGCGGGCGGTTCGCCGGGCGCGAGGGTCGGGAAAAGGACGAACCGGATCGGCACATCCGCCGTCGCCCACCGCACCGGGAGGGCGTATCCGTCCGGCAGCGCCGCCGATCGCCAGACCGGCGACGCACCGAGCGCCCCGACCAATGCGCGGGTCGCATCGTCGGCGTGGAAGGCGCGCCGGAGGGCGTGCGGCATCAGCGTTTCGGGCGCGATCAGCGTCACGTCGTCCGCGTACGGCAGGAAGCCGCTCGCCATCAGCGCGAGTGTGAGCGTCGTCTTGCCGCTCCCCGACACCCCGACGATCAGCACGCCACACGAACCGGAGGGATCGGC
>JALYXG010000669.1 GCA_030947205.1 Chloroflexota bacterium | reverse complement strand
AGGAGTGAAGATCGGTGTCGAGGTCGTCAAAAAAAGGTCCGTTTATCGAGGCCAAACTGCTGAAGAAGGTTGAAACGCTCAACACGACCGGGGAGCGGCGCGCGATCCGCACATGGTCGCGGGCGTCGACGATCTTCCCGCAGATGATTGGGCATACGATTGCGGTGCATGACGGTCGCCGCCATGTACCGATCTTCGTCACGGAAAATATGGTCGGCCACAAACTGGGGGAGTTCGCGCCGACGCGCTTCTTCCGCGGCCACGGCAAGGACGCCGACAAGGCGTCGCGACGGCGCTAAAGGAGAGGGAGAAGGCGCAGCAATGGCAACGGTACAGCCAACAACGCGCGTGCGGGCGGTGGCGAAGGATGTCCACATTTCTCCGCAGAAGGTGCGCCTGGTTATTGACCAGGTGCGCGGTAAGCGGGTCAATGAGGCGCTGGCGATCCTTCGCTTCCTGCCGCAGGGCGCGGCGAATGAGGTCGCGCGGGTCGTCCGCTCCGCTTCCGCGAATGCGGAGCACAATAATGATATGGACCCGGAAGACCTGGTCATCGCGCTTGCTTACGCGGATGAGGGGATGAAGTTGAAGCGCTTCACCGCCCGGTCACGCGGGCGACCGGGGCCGATCCTCAAGCGGTTCAGCCACATCACGATCGTCGTCGAGGAGCGACCTCGACCGGTGCGCGGCGTGCGGACGGCAGCCACTCCGGCGCGACGCGGCGTGAATCCGACAGGCCGGGGTCGGAGCCAGACGCCTGCGGTCTCCCGCGCACGGGTGCCGGCACGGGCGGAAGCGCCGGGCAAGATCGAGCTCTTGCCGCCGAAGCCGGAGCCGGAAACGACGATTGAGACGCCGTCTGCGGAACTCGAAGCGGCCTCGACTGCCGAGAACATTGAAACCACGCCGCCCTCGATCGAAGCCGCACAGGCCGAGACGCAGGCGACGGAAATCGCCGATTCGGGCCTCGCACAGCCGCGTGATGAGGGCGGCGAGCGGCGGGATCAGAGGTAAGGGAGGTATTCTGTGGGACGAAAGGTAAATCCCATCGGCTTCCGGCTGGGGATCGTCACCGACTGGGACTCCCGCTGGTTCGCCGAGCGCAACTACACGCAACTGCTGCACGAGGACATTGCGCTGCGGGGTCTCGTGATGCGGGAACTGCCGAATGCCGGCATTGCGCGCATCCATATCGAGCGTGCGGCCAACAAGGTGGACGTGACGATCTACACAGCGAAGCCGGGCATCGTGATTGGCAAGCAGGGCAGCAACGTCGAGAAGCTGCGGAACACGATCAAGGCGGCGATGAAGCGCGATGTGCATCTGAAGATCGAGGAGATCAAGACGCCGGAACTCGAAGCGCGGCTGGTCGCGGAGAATATCGCGGATCAGTTGACCCGCCGCGTCGCCTACCGGCGCGCGATGAAGCACGCGGTGTCGCAATCCATGCGGCGCGGTGCGAAGGGCGTCAAGGTTCGCCTCGGCGGTCGCCTCGGCGGCGCGGAAATGTCCCGCACGATCTCGGAGAAGGACGGTCGTGTGCCGTTGCACACACTCCGCGCGAACATTGACTATGCGGTCGTCCACGCACACACGACGTATGGTCGGATCGGTGTCAAGGTCTGGATTTACAAGGGTGATGTAATCCCGGAGCGACGGCCCGCGCAGCAGCGCGGCGCTGAACTCGCGGCGGACTAGCGGGAAGGGTTCGTAGCATGTTGTTGCAACCGAAACGGACAAAATTCCGCCGTGTACACCGCGGTCGCCGCAAGGGCGAAGCGCATCGCGGCACGACGGTCGCCTTCGGTGAGTACGGGCTGGTCGCCACGGAAAATGCCTGGGTGACCGGCAACCAACTCGAGTCGGCGCGTCGCGTCGTTACGCGTTACACGCGCCGTGGCGGAAAATACTGGATTCGCGTCTTCCCGGACAAGTCCGTGACGAAGAAGCCGGCCGAAACCCGTATGGGGTCCGGCAAGGGCGCGCCGGATCACTGGGTCTCGGTTGTCCTGCGGGGCCGGATGCTGATGGAAATCGGTGGCGTTCGGGAGGATCAGGCGAAGGAAGCGCTGAAACTCGCCGGCCATAAGTTCCCGATGGGCACGAAGGTCGTCGCGCGTGTCTTCGCCGAGGGCGAGACCATCGAGCTTGGCAGGAAGGCCGAAATGCGCGCCCAGATGGCCGCCGAAGGTACCTTGCCGGACGACATGGAGCAGGGATCGGAAATCGAGGACGGCGCTGAGAATGCGGCCGATGTGCCGACCACCGAGGAAGGTGCGGATGCTGGGTCGCACAAGCATCACGGCGAAGAGGGTAATGACTGATGAAAGTTGATGAAGTGCGCGCGTTGACCGATAGCAATTTGGTCGAGCGGCGCGATGCCCTGAAGGAAGAGACGATGCGCATGCGGTTCGCGATCGCGACGAATCAGCAGACGAACCACGCGCAAATTCGTTCGGTCAAGCGCGACATCGCGCGGATCAATACGATCATGCGCGAGCGAGAAATTGCGGAATCGTTCCAGCAAGCGCTGGGAGAGTAATAAATCGCAGGCATGTAGACCGTAGAGAATAGAAAAGACGAGGCGTTCCTGCTTCGACGATCTATTGTCTACCGCGTACTGCCTGCACGATGAGGAGCAGCGGATGGTGGCGGAACAGAACGATGCGGCGTCGGCCGCCAGTCAGCCAGGGCGACCGGCCCGGCTGACGAAAGTAGGCCGGGTCGTCTCTGACAAGATGGACAAGACGGTCGTCGTGGCGGTGGACTTCACGGTGCGGCATCGCATCTATCAGAAGGCGATGCGGCGCACGCACAAGTTCAAGGCGCACGACGAGCAGAATACCTGCAAGGCGGGCGACCGGGTCCGGATCGAAGAGACGCGCCCGTTGAGCAAAGAAAAGCGCTGGATCGTTCGCGAGATCCTGCACGCGGCGTCGCAGGACTGACGGAGGTAACGACGGATGATTCAGCCAGAATCGCGATTGCGCGTGACGGACAATACGGGGGCGCGCGAGATTCTCTGCATTCGCGTCCTCGGTGGCTCGCACGTCAAGTACGGTGGGGTCGGTGATGTGATCATCGGCACCGTCAAGCAGGCCCAGCCCGGTGCGGGCGTCAAGAAGGGCGATGTCGTGCGCGCAGTGATCGTGCGGACGGCGAAGGAATACAACCGACCGGACGGTTCGTCCATCCGATTCGATGACAATGCGGCGGTGCTGATTAACCCGCAGGGGAACCCGCGCGGCACGCGCGTCTTCGGCCCCGTCGCTCGGGAAATCCGTGAAGCGGGCTACCTGCGCATTGCGTCGCTTGCGCCGGAAGTGCTGTAGGAGGAAGCGATGCGGAAGATACGTCGTGGCGATGAGGTCATCGTCATTTCGGGCAGGAACAAAGGGCAGCGTGGCCGCGTACGCGTCGCGATCCCCGATAAAGATCGGGTGATTATCGAGGGCGTGAATATCGTCAAGCGGCACCGTGCGCGTGGACGAGCGCGGCAGGCGGGCATTATCGAGATGGAAGCGCCGCTGCATGTATCGAACGTGATGTTTTGGTCGCCGCGCGCGAACAAGGGCGTCCGCGTCCATGTCAAGCAGGACGACCACGGCAAGAACGTCCGGTACTACGTCCATGAAGAGAAGGATAAAGACGGCAAGGTGACGAAGCGTGAAGACATCACGATCGAAGCCGTTGTGGATGAGCGGTAGGGGAGACTGAGCAATGGCTGCAGAAGCACAAACCCAGAGCGCGGAGCCGCGCCCCGTCCCGCGCCTCCGCAAGCAATTCGACGAGGTCGCCGCGCCTGCGCTCACCGAGCAGTTCGGGTACAAGAACCTGATGCAGGTGCCGAAGATTCAAAAGGTCGTCATCAACATCGGTATGGGCGAGGCAGTTGGCAATGCAAAGTCGCTCGACAACGCCGTCGGCGATCTCCAGACGATCACCGGCCAGAAGCCCGTTGTGACAAGGGCAAAGCGCTCCATCGCACAGTTCAAGATTCGCCAGGGCATGCCGATCGGCGTGATGGTGACGTTACGCGGCGCGCGGATGTACGAGTTCATTGACCGGCTCTTCAACATCGCGCTCCCCCGTGTTCGCGACTTTCGCGGGTTGTCGCCCGATGCGTTCGATGGGCACGGTAACTACACACTCGGCCTCAAGGAACAGTTGATTTTTCCGGAGATCGAGTACGACAAAATTGACCGCGTGCGGGGGATGGAAATCTCGTTCGTCACGTCGGCGCGCAACGATGCCGAAGGGCGCCGTCTGCTCGAAATGCTAGGCATGCCGTATACCCGCCCGCAAGGGCAGGTCGGCGGCGTTCAGCGCATCGCGTCATAAGGAGCACGAATGGCGAAGAAATCTCTCATCAACAAGGCGAACGCCGTGCCGAAGTACCGGGTGCGCGGCTATAGCCGGTGCAAACTCTGTGGCCGCTCCCGCGCGTACATGCGTAAGTTCGGCATGTGCCGCATCTGTTTTCGCGAGATGGCGTCCAATGGCAAGCTGCCGGGCGTCACGAAGTCATCGTGGTAAGAGAGGGAACGCATGAGCGTCAATGACCCAATCAGCGACATGCTGACCCGGATCCGTAATGCCGGCATGATGCGGCATGCGGAAGTTGTGATGCCTTCGACGAAGGTGCTGGTGGAGATCGCCCGCATCCTGCGCGAGGAAGGCTTCATCGAGGGCTACCGTGTCACGGAACAGAAACCGCAGAATCAGTTGACGGTCCGGTTGAAGTATGACGACACGAAGAAGCATGTCATTCAGGAGATCAAGCGGATCTCCAAGCCTGGCCTGCGCATCTACCGGCAGCGCGGCGGCATCGAGCGCGTCCGCAACGGACTCGGCGTCGCCATCGTCACGACCTCGCAGGGCGTGATGACGGGCCGCGACGCGTACCGGCGCGGCGTCGGCGGCGAACTGCTCTGCACGGTTTCCTAGGAGGAGTTGCGATGTCCCGCATCGGTATTCGACCGATCCCGATCCCGGCCGGCGTCACTCTCGATCACGAGGGCGGCGCGATCACGGTCAAAGGCCCGCGCGGCGAACTGAGCCGCACGATCCCGGCCTCGATGATCCTCGAGCGCGAGGACGGCGTGCTGCACGTCAAGCGGCCGAGCGAGGCGCGCATCCAGCGCGAGCTGCACGGCCTGACGCGCACGCTCGTCGCCAATATGGTCGAGGGCGTGACGACCGGCTTCCGCAAGGAGCTGGAAATCAACGGCGTCGGCTACCGCGCGGCGTTGGACGGCAAGGACCTCGTCCTGACGGTCGGCTACTCGCACCCGGTGCGCTTCAGCCCGCCGGAGGGGATCGCGTTCGCGGTGGACACGCCGCTGCGCGTCGCCGTGATTGGCAACAACAAGGAAGATGTCGGCGATCTCGCCGCGCGCATCCGCAAAGTTCGCCCGCGTGAGCCGTACAAGGACAAGGGCATCAAGTATCTCGGCGAATGGACCCGTCGCAAGGCCGGCAAGACCGGCAAGGCGGCAAAGAAGTAACGAGGAACAAGTAACGAGTATCGAGTGGGGATCAGGTTGGTCTCGTTACTCGTTACTCGCGACTCGTTACTTTCCCTGGCACCGGCCCGCGATGTCGGGCGCGGAATAAAAGGAGGGGCGATTTTCATGCCCATGCAACGACTGAAAGTACGCAAGGCGCTGACGCTGCGCCAAAAGCGGCACAAGCGGGTGCGCGCCAAGGTGTCCGGCACGCCGCTGCGGCCGCGCCTGAATGTGTTCCGTTCCAGCCAGCACATCTACGCGCAGGTGATTGACGACGAACGCGGCCACACCCTCGTTGCGGCCGGTTCGACCGATCCGGAGTTGCGCGCGTTGAAGATGGCCTCGGACGGCATGACGAAGACCGAGCGGGCGCAATGGGTTGGCCGGATGGTCGCGCAGAAGGCGCAGGCGGCGGGGATCACCAAGGTCGTCTTCGACCGTGGCGGCTTCCTGTATCACGGCCGTGTCCAGGCGCTGGCCGATGCCGCGCGCGAAAGCGGACTTGATTTCTAAGGGAATAGACGGTAGTCAGTAGTCAGTAGTCAGAAAACAGAGATGTGAAGCAGGCCCGCTTCCAATTCCAACTGTCTACTGACTACCGACTACGAAAAGGAGCGAAGCGACGAATGGTAC
>JALYXG010000651.1 GCA_030947205.1 Chloroflexota bacterium | reverse complement strand
GCGCTGCCGCCGTTGCCGCCCGCGCCGCTCGCGAAGGCGTTACCGCCCGCGCCGCCATTGCCCGCAGAGCCACCAAAAAAGATTCCGTTGCCCCCTTGACCGCCCGCGCCACCGACGCCCCCAGCGCTTCCCTGGGCGCCATTGTTCCTGAAGATGCCGTCCGCTACCGTGAGCGTGCCGTTATTGAGGATCGCGCCGCCCTGCGCGCTCACGCCGACGCCGCCCGGACCGCCATTACTGCCCGCGCCGCCGCTGACATTGCCGCTACTCCCCGACGCGCCATCGGTGCCGACCGTACCGGCCGTGCCGTCGGCGCCGAGCGCCAGGCCGTTCGCGAGTGTCAGGTTGTTGAGCACGAGCGTCGCGCCGCTGTTGATCTGGAAGAAGCGAAAGCTCGGTGTGCCCCCCGCCGCGCTGCGGGCGATCGTCGCGCCGTTGCCGACGATGGTCAGCGTGTGCGTGCCGCTAAGCACTGGCAGGCCGTTGGCCGTAGCGGCGGCGGGATCGCCGTTGTTGACTGCGGTGAGGGTATAGGTGACGCCAGCGTCCAGCGTGATCGTATTGTCCGCGCCGTTGCCGTTCGCCGTCGCGATATTGGCAATCAAGGTAGCCGCGTCGTGCGGATTGAAACTGGCCGCGCGCACGACGGTCAGCGTCGGCAGCAGAACAAGCGCCGCCACGACCGACACCCACCGGTAGACAATCCCACGTATGCCTTTCATACCCCGCCCACTCCCCCGCCAGCGTGCAGGCACGCCGACGATTGCTGACTCGCCATCGCATCCATCGAGCTACGTTATGTACGTCCAAGTGTAGGGGACGAGAAGGAGGGCGGATACTAGGGGAATCCCTAGCCTATCCCCTAGTTTCATCCGTACCCGATGGATAAATTGGGTTACTCGCCGGGAGCCAGGGGCGGAGTGGGGCCAGCGACCAGGCCATTTCTGCTTGCCCACACCGCCAGTTCTGCACGGGTGTGGAGCCCGAGTTTGCGCAGGCTGTTCGTGATATGCAGTTCCACCGTCTTCTCGACGATGTACAGTTCGTCGGCGATACGGCGGTTCGTCTTGCCCGTCACGAGCAATGCCACGACCTCCCGCTCGCGCGCGGTTAAACCGCCCAACGGTGATGGCGTGGCGCGGTCTTTTGTGACCGCTTGTGCGTCGGGTTCGGTCGCCAGCGCCGCCACGATGGCATCCTCGACAGTCAGCGCGCGCCCCTCCTGCTCCATCACTGCGCTAGTCGCGTCACCAAGCGCGTGACGGGCGGGTTCAAGCCTGTCGGACAGCCATCGTTGCAAAGGCAGAGGACATGGTGCGGCGATCGTTTCCCGGATCGCCGCCGCCGCGCCGATCACGCGAAGCGCCCGCGCAGACGCACCGCGAAGGGCATGCAACGCGGCAAATGCTTCCAGGCAGTCCACGATACCGAGCATACTCTGCCCTGCACGATGGAACGCGAGACCCTCGGCGAGGATGGCGCGCGCCCGGTCCGCATTCCCTTCGATGATCGCGAGGACTCCGTGCCAGCGCTGGGCGCGCGCCACATTTCCGCCGTCTCCCAGTTGCCTGACGATGTCGAGGCCTTCTTCCAGGCGCAGGCGAGCGAGCCGAGTTTCGCCGAGCATGAGCAAGGTAATGCCCGAATTGTGGAGCGCCTGAGCGAACGCGAACCGGTCGCCCGATGCTTTGCCGGAGGTGATTGCTTCTTCATGCAGCCCGCGCGCGTCATCGAACGCGCATTGTTCGAAGGCGATCAGTCCAAGCCCGGTGAGGGCGATCGAGATACGCCGCGCATCATCTTGCTGCCGCGCGATCGTCAGCATCTCCGCGAGCGGCGCGCGTGCGGCGTCGTTCGCACCGTGCCCAATCATCA
Organism: Chloroflexota bacterium; assembly: GCA_030947205.1. GTDB lineage: Bacteria > Chloroflexota > Chloroflexia > Thermomicrobiales > JALYUS01 > JALYUS01. The sequence goes on along the minus strand of JALYXG010000651.1, from coordinate 12,212 downwards.
GCCGACCGGCGGCGAAGAGCGCGTCCATCCGCACCGTTGCGGGCGCGCGCTCCGCCACCGCATCCGCATCGAGCGCCAGGAACGCTGTCAGCCACCGGCTCCCCTCGCTGAAGTGATCCTGGTGCCAGAAGAACCGCCAGAGGTCCGTACTCATCCGCAAACCATGTTCGGCGCGCCGCGTGTCTCGCAGCAGGTGCAAGGCTTTGCGGATATTATCCTGCTCGGGCAATAACCGATCCATCCACGCTTGTTGCTCCCGACCGACCAACCCCACGCCCGCCGCTTCCGCCAACGCACAATACCAATCGGCATGCGCTTGCCCGATCCGTTCCGCTTCATTGCTGGTCTCCAGGCGCTCTTCCGCATATTGCCGCACCGTCTCGAGGAGACGGTAACGCGCCGTTCCATGCCGCTTCTCCACTTGCACCAGGGACTTCTCGACCAGCTGCGTGAGGAGCGCCAGGACGTTCGCGCGCGCGATCCCGTCACCTGCGCAGACGGCTTCCGCCGTGGCGAGGTCGCAGCCCCCAGCGAAGACCGCGAGCCGTCGTAGCGCGACCCGCTCGTCGTCCGTCAGCAGCGCATAACTCCAGTCGAGCGTCGCCCGCAGTGTCTGATGTCGCGGCGCCACCGTCCGCCCCCCTTGCGTGAGCAGGAACAAGGCATCATCCAGCCGGGCCGCGAGTTGGTGCATCGTGAGGACGTGCGCGTGTGCGGCAGCCAGCTCCAGGGCGAGGGGCATGCCATCGAGGCGGCGACAAATGGCGGCTACGGCCGACGCGTTCACGTCGGCGAGGGCAAAGGTGGGTTGTTGAAGTCGTACTCGATCAACGAACAACTGGACTGCCTCACTCACTTCGAGGTGCACGGCAGTCTGTACGTCTGCGGGTTCGGGCAGAGAGAGCGAGGGTACGCTCCATGTCATCTCACCAGGAACTCGCAATGCTTCCCGGCTGGTGGCAAGGATACCGAGGTGGGGGCACGCGCGCAGCAGTGTATCGGCGATGACCGCGACCGTCGCGACCAGATGCTCGCAGTTGTCGAGCAACAGCAACGCCGTCTGGTTCGCGAGCGCGTCGCAAAGGGTTTCGATCAGTGGACGGTGTGGCTCCTCCCGGACGGCGAGGACGGCCGCAATTGCTTGGGGAACGAGCGCCGGGTCGGTCAGACTGGCGAACTCGATGGACCAAAAACCATCCGTGAACGCCGATGATGCCTCCGAAACGGCACACGCGACGGCGACCGCACACGCAAGGCGCGTTTTGCCGCACCCGCCGGGTCCAGTCAGGGTAAGCAACCGGTGTGTGCTGAGCAAACCAGTGACCGTGATGACAGCGTCCTGCCGACCGATGAAGCGGGTGAGAAAGGTTGGCAGATTATGTGGCGGAGTGGGAGCAACGGCGCCAACGGAGGTAGTGGCTCGGGTGATCGGCGTGAGTGACAACCGAGATTGTGCCATACCTGTACCTGCCCAAGAGTGCGGCCATCAGCGACAACCACTTGCCTGAATGGTGCGACCGAAACCAGTCTAACATACTGAACAGGTTGCCTGATACATCACAGAACCACGATTGGGAAGCGTTGAATGAAGGGTGAGCCAGATTCCCCGCAGCGAAACGTCTTGTCGGATATGATAGATTGCCATCTCTGGTTCATACGACGGTACCTCTTGAGATCAGATTCGTGCATACCACGCGAGTACGGCGACCAGGCGATGTCCACAGAAGCGGAGCGTATCAGTATGAACATGACCACCGACACACGCCATAGTGTCCCGCACGACCTCTACGCACTCCAGTTCATCGGCGACCCGCAGCCGTCGCCGGACGGGAGCCGGATTGCGTTCGTCGTCGCGATGGCGGACGAGGAGGAAAACGACTATCGCTCGCGCATCTGGTTGGTCGCGACTGATGGCGCTGCCGAGCCGACCCCGCTGACCGCCGGGGCGAAAAAGGACACGTCGCCCCGCTGGTCGCCGGACGGCACGCGGATCGTCTTCGTTTCCAACCGCGCGGAGGAGACGTCGCACCTCTGGTTGCTCGATCTGCACGGCGGCGAGGCACGGCAACTGACGCACGGCAAGGAGTCGGCGAGCGACCCCGTCTGGTCGCCTGACGGCACGCGGATCGTCTACGTCGCCCATATCGGCGGCGAACAGCCCCCCGAAAAGGATGCGGATGAGAAAACGAAGCGCGCCTGGGAGAACCGCGTCCGCACGATCACGCGCCGCATGTACAAGCACGACGGCGACGGCTTTTGGGACGGCGGCTACGACCATCTTTTTGTCATCCCGGCGGCGGGCGGCGAGCGGACGCAACTGACGGACGGCGATTGGGGCGACGGCCAGCCCGCGTGGTCGCCGGACGGCGCGCGCATCGCCTTCGTCTCGTATCGCGAGGGAGACCGCGACCGCGTTTCCCGCTCCGACCTTTGGGCGATGCCCGCCGAGGGTGGCGACGCGCGCAAACTGACCGAAAGCAACGGCGAATCGAGTTCCCCCGCCTTCTCGCCGGACGGACAAACGATCGCCTTCTTCGGCCACACCGAGGGTAACACCTGGGCCGCGACAACCCGCCTCTGGACTGTCCCCGCCGACGGGAGCGCGCCACCCCGCTGCCTCACATCGTCGCTCGACCGGCAGGTCGGCAACGGCACGCTGCACGATCAAACGATCCCGGAAACGCCCCATCGCCCGCTCTGGTCCAACGACGGGAACGCGATCCGCTTCCTCGTCACCGATGGTGGCAATAGCCACCTGCATACCGCTCCCGTTGGCGGTGGCGACGTGCGTTGCCTGCTCGGCGACGAGCGCGTCATCATTGGAGCGCGGCAAATGTCGGATGGGCGGATGGTAGTGCTTGCGACGGACGCGACGACGCCCGCCGAACTCTTCATCACCGACGGTACAACCGAGCGACCGCGAACCCGCATCAATCGCGACTGGCTAACATCGCGGGACATTCGCGCACCGGAGCGGTTTCGCGTGCGCGGCGACGACGATCACGAGGTTGATTGCTGGCTGCTCACGCCGCCCGATTTCGTGGCGGGGCAACGGTACCCGCTCGTGCTGGAAATCCACGGCGGGCCGCAGGCGCAGTACGGCAATGCGTTCTTCCACGAGATGCAGGTCTGGGCGTCGGCGGGCTATCTCGTCCTATTCACGAACCCGCATGGCAGCATCGGTTACGGCATGCAGTTCACCGAGGAATTACGCCGCCATTACGGCGAAAAGGACATGCCCGACCTGATGGCCGCGCTCGATGCCGTGATCGCGCGCGGCATCGTGGACGAAACGCGGATCGGTGTGACGGGCGGCTCGTACGGCGGCTTCATGGTCAACTGGCTGATTGGGCAGACGGACCGCTTCGCGGCGGGCATCACACAGCGCTGCATCTCCAATTGGGTGAGCGATTACGGCACGAGCGACCTCAGCGTCCTCAGCGCGATCGAGGAGTTCGGCGGGCCACCGTGGGAAGCGATGGAGACCTATCTGCGCCTGTCGCCTCTCACCTATGTCGGCAACATGCGGACACCCCTGCACATCGAGCAGCAGGAGCAGGACTATCGTTGCGCGATGGAGCAGGGCGAGCAGATGTTCATGGCCCTCAAAGCGCGCGAAGTCCCCGTCGAGTTCGTCCGCTACCCAAACGAGAGCCACGGCATGTCCAGGGGTGGCCAGCCCCACCACCGCGTCGGTCGTCTCATCCGCCACCTCGCCTGGTTCGCGCAGTATCTCGGCGGATGAACGGGAACGAGCGCAGAGGGCGCAGAGGGCACAGAGAACACAAAGGAGGTTGAGAAAAGATGGAATGGAAAACTCGTTCCTATCTCTGCACTCTCTGCGGCCCTCTGCGCCCTCTGCGCTAACTCTTTCCTGCCACGAGGCTGTGGGCGGTTTGGAAGCGGGCGACAGCGGCGCGGTTGATAGTGACGCCGAGGCCAGGGGTGGTCGGGACGGCGACAGAGCCTGCGGCATAGACGGGCGGGTCGGTGACGATCTGGTCACGGAGCGGGTTCGGGGTGTTATCCCACTCGACGAGCAGCGGGTCCACGTCGGCGTATGCGGCTTTGGTCGGCATCCAGCCGAGGAAGTGCATCGCCGCCGCCTGCGCGATGCCGGTGCCCCAGACATGCGCCCAGCAGCGGACATTCCAGGTGCGAGCGAGATCGGCAATCGCCCGCCCCTCAGAAAGGCCGCCACAAAGGCAAAGGTCGGGTTGCAGAATATCCGCCGCGCGCCGTTCGAGCAGATCGCGGAAGCCGAAGCGGGTGTACGCCAACTCGCCCCCCGCGACCGGGATCGGCTGCCGCGCGCGTACCTCGCAGTATCCGGCGATGTCCTCGGGCGAGACAGGTTCCTCGAACCAGGCGATGTCGTATGGTGCGATGCGTCGTCCGAGTTCAATCGCCTGCACCGGCTTGTAGGCGTGATTCGCGTCCACAGCGAGCGCGATATCCGGGCCGATCGCCGCGCGGACGGTGCGCACCGCCTCCACATCGAGCGAGATGCCGAAGCCAACTTTCATTTTGACGACGCGAAACCCCCGCTCGACGTACCCGACCGCCTCGGCGGGGAGCGCCTGAATCCAGTCGCCGCCCGGCTGGCGGTACAGACCCGTCGCGTACGCTTGCACATGCGTCCGCGCGAGGCCACCAAGTAGGCGATGCACCGGCTGGTTGCACTCCTTGCCGACGATGTCCCAGAGCGCGATGTCGAGCGCGCTGAGCGCCCCGACGACAAAGCCGCGCTGCCCGGCATCAATCGTCGCGTTGTACGCCGCCTGCCAGAGGACCTCGCGATCCCACGGGTTCGCGCCGAGGAAGTGCGGTGCGAGCAGTTCCGCGATGATTGTCGTGTAGACGACGGGCGGCGCCTGGCAGTAGATTTCGCCCCATCCCTCGATCCCATCATCCGTCTCGACGCGGACAAGCGCCGCCCGACGCTTCGTCACCCACGCCTGCGACCACGCAAACGGTGTTGCCAGCGGCGCTTCCAGCCCGAACGTCTCGATCATCGCGATGCGCATAGGGCGAGAGTAACAAGTCGAAAGTCGAAAGTCAAAAGTCAAAAGCGGCGGAAAAGGTCGCGCCTTCTCCGCCACTCGATGCTTGTTCCTTGTTCCTTGTTTCTTCCTACTTTCGACTGCGTTACCGTGCTCCACCCGGCGGCGGATCGGGCCGTTCCGGTCGGGTGACGCGAATCAGTTGGGCGTGGAAGGCGCCCTCGCGGTCGCGGCGGCCGAGGATCGTAACAAGATCGCCGCGCATCAATTCGGACGCCTTGATGTTCTTGCCCCGGAAGCGGATCGTCGTCGTTGGGTCAATTTCGACGAACGCGAGGCGCTTCGACCGGGTGTAGACGACGATCCGGTCCGGTCCGACGCGCGTGATCATACCGGCGATGCCCGTTTGTGCCTGGGAAACCGGCAGCGGTGGCCCATTTGTCGGGCCACGCGAGCCGATAAATGGGCCACCACCGTTCGGGCCGGGGCGAGGTGTCCCGTTGGCGACTGCGGTCGCGACAGCGTCCCGCCCGACCACGGCGGGCGCGCTCGGTGGTGAGCGACGTGCCAATGCCACACCCGCCGGCACACCAAGCAGGAGCACGAGGAGCGGCGCGACGATCAGCAGGAGACGGAGCGACCGTTTCACCGAATTGCTCCCGTCGCCGTCTGCGGGGTGAACCCGGTCGGCGGTTGCGACGGCGCGCGGCGGCGTAGAAGCGCGATGGTCGTCACGGACCATGCGGTCAGCGCGCCGACGAGAAAGAGCAGATGGAACCAGGGCATGTGCTCCACCAGTGCGCTCCCAAAAAGGCTGGGCGATTGCCGCGCGAGGTCGAAATCGTGCCACGCGAAGGCGAGATAATCGAGCGTGCCCGTCGCGTGGAGCGCCTGCCCGAGCAGCACCGCGCAAATCAGTACGAGCGAGAGCGTCACGCCATACGCGACCCAGAGCGCCATGCGTACCCGCTCGCGCGCTACGACAGCGGCGGGCGAGGTCGCGATTGTTTGCGCGAGGATGTTCGGGATCAGGTTAGCCGGTGGCGCCGGTGACGCGAGCCGCGCGAAGAGGCGGTCGAGATCATCGGGCGGTGTACCACCCATACCGTCAATTGTCATCCGTTCGTCTGTCATGGTGCCCGTCCTTTGCGCCCACGTATTCTACTTATTCCACGCGGCAGGTCGGCGGAAAGTTTCACATATCTCTTACACTATCCTCGCGCACCCACTCACGTAGCGCGAGGCGCAACATCGTTTTCGCCCGCTGGAAAAGCGTTTTCGCGCTGTTCTCCGGGATGCCGAGCGTTTCCGCGATTTCGCCGAATGTTAAGTCGCCCTCGTACCGTAAGACGACGACCTCGCGGTACTTCGACGGCAGCCCCGCAATCGCCTCCGCCAGCAACCGCTGGAGATCGTGCCGCTCCGCCAGCGATTCGAGCGAGGGGCCGCTGTCCGCGATCATCGTAAGGGCGTCCACCTCATCTTCGTTGTCGCGCGGCACATCGGTGGGCAGCGTGCGCCGCTGGCGGATCAGGTCGAGGCAGCGGTTGCGCGCGACGCGGTAGAACCACGGGCGGAGCGCGGTGTCGGAACGCAGGCGGGGCAGCGCGTTGTAGCACTGGATAAAGGTGTGCTGCACGACATCCGCCGCATCGTCCGCGCTGCCAAGAATACGGGTGGCGAAGGCGAACAAAGGTTGGGTGTAGCGATGGACGAGCATTTCAAAGGCGGCGGTGTCGCCCCCCTGCGCCAGCACGAGCAACGCCTCGTCCGTTGCCGCACCGAGATCCGGCGCGGCACCGCCCCGTCGCCGTCGCCATCCGTCCAGCACCCGTGCCCGCTCCTCACCGCACTTCGATTCCCGCACGCCCCCTATACCATACACGTACGACGCAAGCCCGCTGTTTCATCTCTGAACGGGAAATCGAACTACCAAGAACACCAAGAGATACAAAGAAGAATCCTTTTGTATTTTCCCTTCTTGGTGCCCTTGGTGTCTTGGTGGTTCGATTTCCCGTTCATGCCCGCGCGACGACGAGTGCGTGGACGGATGCCGCGCCCGCCGCGCGGAGCGCCCGCGCGCAGGCATCGAGCGTCGCGCCCGTCGTCGCCACATCATCGAGGAGCAGGATGTGTTGCCCGCGCACGGCAGTCGGATCGGGGCAGGCGAAGGCGCCGGCGACATTCGCGTGCCGCGCTGCGCGATCCTGCCCAACCTGCGGCGGCGTGTCCCGCGTGCGGGCGAGCCAAGCAGGCAGCACCGGCTGCGTATCGCCCGCGAGCTGCCGCGCGATCAGCAGCGATTGGTTGAAGCCACGCTCCCGCTGTCGCTCCCGCGAGAGCGGCACGGGCACGATGGCATCAGGAACCGGCAATCGCGGCAGCGCCGGGCGCGCCATCGCTGCGAGGACGGCGGCATAGCCGCGCTGACCCTCGTATTTCAGTGCGTGGATGCATGCGCGCACCGGCCCAACGAACTCGGTGGCGGCGACCATGCCATCGAGCGCGTTCGGATAGGTGCGGCAAGAGGGGCACAGGCCGGGGTGGGCAGCGCGCCGTCCGCATTGCGGGCAAGCGGGCGGCTGAATCGTGAGGATTGCCGCCGCGCACGCCGGGCACAGCAACACCCCACGCGCCCCGCACCCCGCGCACCGGGGCGGAAAGACGACATCGAGCGCCCGTTCCCAGAGATCGCGCATCGTTTCCGCCTTGTTGTGGTCAAGGTACACTCGCGGGATGGTAGCGAACCGACAGCAGATACACAAGTAACGATCGGGCAGGCGGATTCTTCTCAGTGATCGGATACCCTCTCTGCTACAATGCGCGTCTGTCCGGTCGGTGCCGGGCGGATGGAGGACTGAGAGCAGGATGACGGTCACGGAAACACGGCGCGGCGAGAAACGACCGCAGAGCCTGAGCGGACACGAGCGGACGGCGCGCGGCCTCGTCGAACGGTTCATGGCGGAGGAACTCTGGCGGCGACCCCGCTATGCGTGGCATCGCTTCTGGGGCGACGTCAACCCCTTGCCGCGCACGATGCGGCAGGTCTGGGATTTCGCCGCCGGGGACGCTGACTACGCCGCGCACATGGTCAACGGCTCCCCCGATGAGGCGACGCTCCAGCGGACGGGCGCAAAAATGGCCCAGCGATTGATCGCCGCGCTCGCCATCGCGCCGGACCACTGCGTTCTCGATCTCGGCCCCGGCGTCGCGCGCGTCGGGCGGGAACTGGCGCCGCATGTCCGCCGCTGGGTCGGCGCGGACGTTTCCCGCAAGATGCTCGACCGCGCCGCCGAGCGGATGCGTCACCTGCCGAATGCCACCTTCGCACACATCTCCGGCGACGGCGCGCTGCCGTTCCCGGACGAAGCATTCGACCGTGCCTATGCCCACCTCGTCTTCTTCCACATAGATAAGCAGGAGATGTGGGAGTCCATCCACGAGATCAGCCGCTGCCTCAAACCGGGCGGTATTCTCTACGCCGACACCTGGAACCTGCAAAACGAGGACGGCTGGCAGCGCTGGCTGGCGGAAGTCGAACATTATCGCGGGCGGCGGCGACCCGTCCACCACAACCGCTGGAGCACCGAGGCGGAGATGCGCACCTTTGCGGAGCGCGCGGGCCTCGTCACGCTCGCCTGCCTGCATGATTCCTGCTGGCTGCAACTAATCGCGGCGCGCCCCTTCGCGGACGGCTCGCTCCCCACGCTCGGCGACCTTTCCACCCTGCCACCACCGGCGGGTTCGTGGTACTACAACGACTGATGCGAGGCGGGACGATCCTGCGGCGGGGCGCGCTGGCAATCGGTGGTCTGGGGGCGGCGTTTTTTGCCTACGCGGGCGGCATCGAGCGCCGCTGGCTCGAAGTAACGCACCACCGCGTGGAGATGGCGGACCTGCCGCCCGAATGGGATGGCGTGCGCATCGCCCAACTGACCGATTTCCACCTCGGCATGGTAGCCACGCCATACACGATGCTGGCCCGCGCCATCGCGGAGACCGTCGCCCTGAAGCCCGACCTGATCGTCCTCACCGGCGATTACGGGAACGACGGCATCCCGCGACCGCTCGACTTTCTCGCACCGCTCGTCCAAACCGCCCCGACCATCGGCATCCTCGGCAACCACGATTATCTCCAGCGGAAGATCGGCGCGGATTTGATCGTCAAAGAGTTGGAGAAGCAGGGCGTCGCCGTTCTCCGCAACGATCTCACCGCATTCGTCCACAACGGCGTCGCGGGGATCGTCGTCGGCTTCGAGGACGACCTGCTTGGCCCCGGTGCGGACGTCAAAGGGATCGTCGCGCGGATGCAGGGCAAAAGCCCGAGCCTCGTGCTTGTCCACGAGCCGGACGCGATTGACCGCTTCCCGGAGCGCTGGGCGGGCCTGACACTCTCCGGCCACACGCACAGCGCGCAGATCCGCCTGTCGCCCATTCGGCGCTACGATTGGATTGACTGGCCAATCAGCGCAATGCAGTCCGCCTACCCGCGCGGCTGGTTCAACGTGCATGGCAACCGGCTCTATGTCAGCCACGGCCTCGGCATCTCGTCCGTGCCCCTCCGCTTCTGCGCCCGCCCCGAACTCGCCTGCTTCACCCTCGCGCGGAAGGGATTGATCGAAACCGGGGAGGACCGCGAAGACGCAAAGGACGCGAAGAGCGCAAAGAGGGAAGAAAAGTAGATTAAGATAATCCCAACTTCTTCCGTTTTCCTTTGCGTCCGCCGATTGCCGCGTCCATCTTGCCATGCGAGAATGGGCGCACCTGCACAGCACGCCTCTTCGCTTCGTTGCCGATAAAGGAGAAACGCGATGACACTGACGCACGCGACGGGGACCGGCAGCGCGACGCTCGATGACGTGAAGCAGCGCGTCACCGCCGCCATTCAGACGAACCGCGACGCGTTGTACGCCATCGGCGACGCGATTTATGCCGATCCCGAACTCGGCTTCAAGGAAGTTCATACGGCGGAGCGGGTCGCGGCGTATTTCGACCGGCTCGGCCTGTCGTATCGCACCAACCTCGGCATCACGGGCGTCAAAGCGGTGCTCGACACCGGGCGACCCGGCCCGTCGGTCTGCATCATGGGCGAACTGGACAGCATCATCGTCTTCGACCACCCGGACGCCAACCCCGCCACCGGTGCGGCGCACTGCTGCGGCCACAACTGCCAGATTGCCGGGATGCTCGCCGCCGCGACGGGGATCGTCGAGAGCGGCGCGATCGAGCATCTTTCCGGCAAACTCATCTTCCTCGCCGTCCCCGCCGAGGAGTACGTGGAGATTGACTACCGCTCCCGCCTCAAGCAGGAAGGGAAACTCGAATTCCTCGGCGGCAAGAGTGAACTCGTGGCGCTCGGTGAGTTCGATGACGTGGACATCTCAATTATGATGCACAGCGGCTCGCAGGATCGCTCCCCCGCCAAGTTCACCATTGCCGGGACGAGCAACGGCTTCATCGGCAAACTGATCCGCTACACCGGCCACCCCGCGCACGCGGGCGGCGCGCCGGACAAGGGCGTCAATGCGCTCAATGCGGCGATGGTCGGCTTGATGTCCATCCATGCAAACCGCGAGACGTTTTCGGACGACGACAGCGTGCGCGTCCACCCGATCATCACGCGCGGCGGTGACCTCGTGAATGTCGTGCCGTCCGATGTGCGGATGGAAACCTACGTGCGCGGCCGCTCGATGGAGGCGGTACTGCGAGCAGCGCGGAAGGTGGATCGGGCGCTGAAGGCGGGCGCGGTCGCCGTCGGCGCGCAGGTCGAGATCACCACCGTGCCCGGCTACCTGCCGCAGATCAACGACCACGCGCTGAATATGCTCTTCAAGGCGAACGTCCTCCGCCACTTTACCGAGCGGGACGTCAATGAGGAGCATCACATGGCGGGCAGCACCGACATGGGCGATCTTGCCCACATCATGCCCGTCATCCAGCCGAGCATGAACGGTAGCCGCGGCACCTTCCACGGCAACGATTACGCCATCGCCGACAAAGAAATCTCCTACCTCTGGAACGGCATCCTGATGGCCGAAACCGCCCTCGATCTCCTCTGGGGGGACGGCGCGACGGGCACGGAGATCGCGGCAAATTACGGCGCGCCCATGACGAAGGATGAATACCTCGCCTTCATGCGCGGCATCTCGAACTCCGAAGTTTTCGGGGATGTGGAAGTACTGTAGGCATCGTCCCCTCTCTATCGCAATGGGGAGAGGAGGGACAGACGTGTTATTGCAATGGTAAGGGTATCGCAGCCGGGTCGCCGGGATGTTGTTCCATCGCAAGCATTCTGAGACTGTCAGGATCGTAGTCAAAGCCGTTCGGCCAGGAGATAGTGCCGAGTTCATCATCCACATGAAGTTCACGGAATGCTTGAGGGTCGCGAAGAACAACGCCGAGATTATCGGCACTATCATCGCGGAGACTAATGCGTGCGCGGTACCCATCCTTGAAGGTCAACAGCACAACGAACGGCAGGTGCTCATCAACTGCTGCCATGATGACGCGTTGTGGTCGCCAAGTTCCGGCAATCTCAAGTTCTTCAGTGGCATTCCTTGTATCCACATACTACTCCTATTCATCACCGATACGGTAGGGCGATGTCGCTGCTCCGCACGCTGCCAGTTTAGTGCCAGTTCTTCCCGATGTCGACGTGCCCACTCGGTGACGCGTCGTCGAGAAATCTTTGGAAAGACTCCATTGAGTAATGTCCCATCAGAGACGAGGAACTTCGCCTCGTAGTCGCCGTATCGTGCATGGAAGTGCGATGGTGGATGATCTTTATAGTACATCGTAATCGTTATTCCATCGAAGACCGCCAGTACCGGCACACTCATTCTCCAGTCACTTGCGAGATACAAAAGCGGGAGAGACGTACGCCCCTCCCGCATATGCATCACGAACAACGCTATTTCGTCAGTTCGCGTACCTTCGCGGCGATGCTGGCCGCGTCAATGCCCTCGTAGGCGAGCAGTTCGGCGGGCTTGCCGGAGTGCGGTGTCTTGGTGACGGCCAGTTTCGTGACGGAAACTTTCGGATCGGTGGCGAAAATGTTGAGCACCGCGTCTCCCAATCCGCCCTCGAACCAGTGATCCTCGACGACGATCACGCGGTTGTTGGTCGCGTGCGCCGCGTCGCTGATCGTCTTCGCGTCAATCGGCTTGACGCTGTAGGCGTCCACGACGCGGATGTTAATGCCGTCTGCCT
>JALYXG010000641.1 GCA_030947205.1 Chloroflexota bacterium | reverse complement strand
CGTGGAAAAAGGACTGAAGGGTTTGCTCGTCGAGCGGACCGGCGAACTGCCTGCCCGCACGCACGATCTGCGGCGGATTGGCACGGAGGTCGGCATCCCGGCGGTCATGCTCTCGCGGTTGGTCGAGTTGTACGCGTATTACCTCGCCGGTCGGTACCCCGGTACCGCGCATGGCGACGCCCAGTTGCGCGCGATGGAAGAAGCGACCGCCGCACTAGCCACCGCGCGCGATACATTGTCGTGGACACGCGAGCAATTGGCGAATGTGGGGCCTGAACAGGCGAGCGCGTGAGGCCGGAGCCGCACCCCTCCGATGCGGAGGTCGTGCAGTCGTTTATCGCGGCGCTCCGGGCAAATGGGTACGCGGTAACGGCCCTCGTTTGGTACGGTTCGCGGGCACGCGGAGCGGCGACGCATCCGAGTAGCGACTTCGATCTGATCGTCGTCGCGCCGGAGTTCGCAGTGCATAGCTGGGTGGAACGGCTCGTCGCGGCGTATGCGTGCTGGCCGGTGGCACACGCTGCGGATATTTTGTGCTACACACCCGCTGAGTTCGAGCGATTGGCGGGGCGGGCGAGCATCGTCCGCGAGGCATTACAAACGGGACGGCGCGTGGCTTGTGATGAGTAGTCAGTAGTCAGTAGTCAGTAGTCGGTAGACAATAGACAGTAGTCAGAAATGTCTTTGTACTACCCGCGTGAATAGCAATTAAAACTGCGAGTAAGGGTTCGTTCTGACTACCGACTACTGTCTACCGACTACTGTTTGAGAGGTACGTCATATGGAACGGAAAACCGCGAGTATTGTTGGTGGGTCGGGATACGCGGGCGGTGAATTGGTCCGATTGCTCCTCGGGCATCCGCATGTGCAGATTCAGCAGGTGACGAGCGAGCGGCAGGCGGGAAAGTTCGTGCGCAGCATGCACCCGAACTTGCGCGGGCGCACCGATCTGACCTTCACGCCGATGGAATCGCTGGAACCCGTGGATGTCCTCTTTCTTTGCACGCCGCACGGCGTGACGATGGGTAAGATTGACCAGTTCCTCGACAAAGCGAACGTCATCATTGACCTTTCCGCCGACTTTCGCCTCCGCAACCCGGACGATTACCCGATGTGGTACGGTCATGCCCACACGAAGCCGGAACTGCTCGGTGAGTTCGTCTACGGCATGCCGGAGTTGCACCGCGACGAAATTCGCGACGCGCGATACATCGCCTCGCCCGGCTGCAACGCGACAGCGGCAATCCTCGGCCTGTATCCGCTCGCGAAAGCAGGCGTCCTCGACCCGCACATGCCCGTCGTCATTGAGTCGAAGACCGGGTCGTCCGGGGCGGGCGGTGAGAGCGGCCTCGCGTCGCATCACCCGGAGCGGTCGGGGGTCATCCGCTCCTTCAAGCCGACCGGGCACCGCCATAGCGCGGAAGTGATTCAGGAACTGACGGTGGCTGGCCGCGCGCAGCCGATCGCGATGTCCGTGACGAGCGTCGAAGCGGTGCGCGGCATTTTGACGACGAGCCACGCGTTTTTGAAGGAACCCCTCGAAGACAAAGACTTATGGAAGATTTTCCGGGGCGCATACAAGGGTGAGCCGTTCATACGGATTGTCAAGGAGGCGAGTGGTATCCACCGCAACCCCGAACCGAAAATTCTCACCGGCTCAAACTACTGCGACGTTGGCTTCGAGCGCGATCCGCACTCCAACCGCGTCGTCGTATTGGCGGCGATTGACAACCTGATGAAGGGCGCGGCCGGCCAAGCCGTCCATTCGATGAACATCCGCTGCGGCTTCCCCGAAACGACCGCGCTCGAATTCGCGGGCCTGCACCCAGTTTAGTAGACAGTAGACAGTAATCGGTAGTCAGAAAGAGTCTGGGATCACTGACTACTGACGACTGACTACTGTCTACTCCCAAGGAGGCATCATGCTGGTGATTAAGTTGGGTGGGAGCCGGGGGATTGATACGGAAGCGTTCGTCGCCGATCTCGCGGCGGTCGTGCGGGGCGGGGAGCAGGTAGTGTTCGTCCACGGCGGCAACAAAGAGTTGGATGACCTTTGCGAGCAGCTGGGCATTCCCGTCCGGCAAGTGACGAGCGCGACGGGGCAGGTGAGCCGCTTCACGGATGCGGCAACGATGGACGCCTTTCTGATGACGTACGCGGGCCGGATCAACAAGCGGCTTGTCGAGAAGTTACAGGCGCTCGGTGTCAATGCCGTTGGCCTCACGGCGATGGATGGCCGGATCGCGTCGGGACGGCGCAAATCGGCGATCCGTATCATCGAGGAGGGCAAGCCGAAGATGCTGCACGGCGACTTCGCCGGCTCGATCGAGACGATTGACCCGACATTGCCGCGCCTGCTCGTCGAAAACGGCTATTTGCCTGTCCTCACACCGCCCGCGATCAGCACCGACGGCGAAGCGATTAATGTGGACGGCGACAAACTAGCGATGGAACTGGCGGTCGCGCTCGGCGCGGACGCACTGCTGATCTTCTCGAACACGCCGGGCCTGCTCGCCGATGTAAACGACGAGACGAGCCTCGTGCGGCATATCCCGTTCGCAGGTGAGACCGACGAGGCGGCGCTTACGATGGCGCAGGGGCGAATGAAAAAGAAAGTCCTTTCCGCGTTCAATGCACTGAAGGGTGGCGTCGGGCAAGTCGTGTTTGCCGATGCGCGGGTGGCGGAACCCGTGCAGCGCGCCCTACGCGGCGAAGGGACCGTGATCGCGCCTGTGGCAGTGGGGAGAACCTAACCCCCGGCCCCTTCCGTTCCTCGGCGTGGGAAGGAGTGACTCTTCGCGATGCCGTGGTGTTCCTCATAGCGCCCTGATCTTGCAGAGATTCCCCTCCCCTTCCTCGCGGGAAGGGGCCGGGGGTTAGGTTTATTCGAGATTGCATCAGTTCTGAGAGGGAGGAGGCGAGCAATGACGACAACGACGACCGATGCGATCATGGACATCGCGACGATTCGGGAGATTGAGAACAGCGATCTCGTACCGCTCTATGCGAAGCGAGATGTCGCGCTTGTGCGGGGCGATGGGGCGACGCTCTGGGATTCGGATGGCAAGGAATACCTCGACTGCATGAGCGCGTACGGTACGGCGATCCTCGGCCACGCGCACCCGGCGGTGACGGCGGCGATCACCCGGCAGGTGGCGACGCTGACGACGTGCCACCAATCGTTCTACAACGATCAGCGGGCACGCTATCTCGAACTGCTGATGCAGCACACACCGCCCGGCATCACGCGCGCCTTTTTCTGCAACAGCGGCACAGAAAGCGTCGAGGCGGCGCTGAAGTTCGCGCGGGCCGTCACCGGGCGGCAGCATCTCGTCGCCACCCGCCGCGCATACCACGGGCGGACGATGGGGTCGCTCGCCGTGACGGGCGACAGCAAGTACCGCGAGGCGTACGCGCCGATGTATGGCGCCGTGACGCACGTCAACTACGGCGACCCGGATTCGCTGGCGGCGATCACCGACGAGACAGCGGCGCTGATCGTCGAGCCGATACAGGGCGAGGGCGGCATCCACCCCGCCCCGGACGGCTATCTCAAAGCGGCGCGGGAGGCGTGCGATGCGCACGGCGCACTGCTCATTTTTGACGAGGTGCAGACTGCCTTCCGCACCGGCGCGATCTTCCGCGCGACGGCGGAAGGCATCACGCCGGATGTCATCGCCGTCTCCAAGGCGGTCGCGAATGGTCTCCCGATGGGGCTAACCTTGATGACGGAATCGGTCGCGACGCAGGTGCCGCCGGGCACGCACGGCAACACCTTCGGCGGCAATCCGCTCGTCTGCGCGGCGGCGCACGCGACGTTGTCCACAATCATCACCGACGGATTGCTGGCCCAGAGTACGGCGGTCGGCGACCATTTCCTCGGCGCACTCCGCGCGCTCAACCACCCAATGATCCGCGACGTTCGCGGGCGTGGTCTGATGATCGGCGTCGAGTTGAAGACGAAAGTGACACCGGTCTTGCGGCGGTTGCAGGAGGGCGGCGTCCTCGCCCTCCCTGCGGGTGGCCTGATTATCCGCTTCCTGCCGCCGCTGATTCTCACCACCGAACAGGCGGATCGCGCGGTCGCCGCCCTCGGCCAGGCGCTCGGCTAGTGCGGACGACTCCGCCCGTTGCCTGAGCAGAAAGCCCTTGAATGCGATGATTTCACCAGATAATCCGTAAAGTCTGGTGAAATCATCGGTAAATGTGCCGTCAACGCGGTGGAATCAGCCGGGGATGATGCGTTCGGAGACGAGCGACTTCGGTGTTTGGCTTGCGGTGGCGTCCATCGGGCGGACGGGCGCGCTCATCGGCTCGGCGGAGGGCGCGGATTGCGGTGCGCCGTGCTGGGCGGGCAGGCCGGAGGTCAGTGCCGTCCATTTCGCCACATACGCCTGGATCGTCGTGACGAGCGCGGCGTGGCTCCAGGTGAGCGGCGAAACCGAGAGCGGCGCGCCGGTATACGGGTGTACCTGCTCAGCGAGGACACCGCTTTCCAGCGTGTGATCGGTCACCCATGTGATGTACGACGCAGCCCGCGCGAGGTCGTCCACGGTGTGCGCGGCGGCGATGTAGTAGTCCGCGATCCAGAGCGTGCAGATGAACCACGGGTTGCCGGGGCAGGAGGCAATGTCCTGCGACACCTGATGGTAGTAGTCGTTCTCGTAGCGCGCGACGCCGCCGACCGGTGTCTTCACTTCGAGCGCCTGCCGTACCGCCTCCATCGTCGCCTTGATGCGCGGATCGTGCGCGGAGAACATCCCGAAGACAACCAGGCCCATCATGCTGGCGTCGAGCGTCGCGTCCCGCGTGACCGTGCCGTCTTTGGCGACATTGACTAGCCGGACGAACCGACCGAGCGACGGGTCATACAGATGCTTGACTGTCGCGTCGTGGATCTCCTGCGCCGCGCGCCGCCAATCGGCGGCCAGATGTTCCTGCCCGAACGCCTCGGCGAAGTTCGCCGCCGCCCGCAAGCCCGACCAAACGGCGGCGACCGTCCACGCCATGATGCCGTGCCGCTCCTCCCACAGGTCGTACGATGGCGCGGGTAGCCCCGTCGTCGGTTCGCGGAAGCGGGTCATGAAGTCGGCGGCGGAGCGCACGAGCGGCCGGTAGAGCGGCGAAACGGACTCGACCTCGCGGTAGTGCCGGAAATGCTCCCACAAGGCGGTGATGACGAGCGCAGTCTCGTCCTCCTGAATCGGCAGTTGCGGCGTGCCATCCGGTGCGATGAACGGATGCCACGTCGAACCCATCGAGCCGTCGGGGTTGTACTTGTGCAGCAGATACCCGTCGCGCGGGATTAGTTTGCCGACGAAATCGAAGAAGCGTTGCGCGATGTCCGGATACCCGGCGCGGATCAGCGCGGTCGCCACCAATGCGCCATCGCGCGGCCACATGTAGGTGTACGTGTCCCGCCCAAATTGGAGGATGTCGGCGTCGCTGGCGGCGATGATCGCGCCGTTGTTGTCAATGTTGGTGCGCAGCACGAGCAGGCTGCGATTGAAGCAGTGCCGCGCACCCTCCGGCAGGTCCGCGAAGATGCGATTTTCCTTGCGGAGCCACAATTGCCAATAATCGTGCGTGCGCTGCACGTACGTCTCCGGGTTTCGCTCCCGCATCCGCTGATCGAGATTGCCGACGACACCGATCGTCTCGCCGGCGGCGAGCCACCAATAATGCATTCGGCTCGCACCAACAGGGACGCTGATTTCTGTCCCGCCGATGCCATCTATCGAACCCTGCGCGACCGGATTATTGCTCAGGCGACCGTCTTCCGCGTCCCGCCAGGTGCCTTCCTTGCCGTGGATCTCCTTCTCGCCCACCGCCCACTGGCGCAACCCGGTCTGGTCGCCCACGCGGGTATTCAAGAGGAAGTAGCGCATCCCTTTGTAGAAGACAAGCCCGCCGGAGCGCGGATCATAGTACCCGGTGTCGCCGACATTGTTGCCCCATAGATGCGCGTCGAAGTGGAAAAAGAAGCGCACGATGATGTCCCGGTCGCGCAGGTTGTCGGTGACGACTTTTTTGATGTAGACATTGCGGTTGAAGTCCACGACATCTTCGATATGCAAATCAACCCCGAGGCCGTCGTGTCGCGCGCTGACATTGGTAACGAGCGTTTCGAGCCGATAGCGGAGCGA
>JALYXG010000414.1 GCA_030947205.1 Chloroflexota bacterium | reverse complement strand
CTCTCGGGTATCTGCGCGGGTGGCCGTGCGTCGCCCGCTCGGGTTGGCACCCAGACGCGCCCGTCGTTGCGCAGCGATTCGCTCATCAGCGTCAGTTTCGACTGGTGATCGCCCGAAACGGGAATACAGGTGGGGTGAATCTGCGTATAACAGGGGTTGGCGAATAATGCGCCGTGCTTGTACGCCCGCCAGTCTGCCGTGACGTTGCACCCCTTCGCATTCGTCGAAAGGTAGTAGACATTGCCATAGCCGCCGGAAGCCAGCACAACGGCGTCGGCGACATGCGGCGTGGTCTCGCCCGTCACGAGGTCGCGCGCGACGATACCCCGCGCCACGCCGTCCACGACAACGAGGTCGAGCATCTCGTGGCGTGAATACATCTCCACATTGCCGAGGCCGATCTGCCGCGACAGCGCCGAGTACGCGCCGATCAGCAATTGCTGCCCCGTCTGGCCCCGCGCGTAGAAGGTACGCGACACCTGCGCGCCGCCGAAGGAGCGGTTGTCGAGCAAACCGCCGTACTCCCGCGCGAAGGGGACGCCCTGCGCGACGCACTGGTCAATGATGTTGACGCTGATCTGCGCCAGCCGGTAGACATTCGCCTCGCGGGAGCGGAAGTCACCGCCCTTGACGGTGTCATAGAAGAGGCGGTAGACGCTGTCGCCGTCGTTGCGGTAGTTCTTGGCGGCATTGATACCGCCCTGCGCGGCGATGCTGTGCGCGCGGCGCGGCGAGTCCTGATAGCAGAAGCACTTGACGTGATAGCCGAGTTCGGCCAGCGTCGCGGCGGCGGACGCGCCCGCGAGGCCGGAACCGACGATCAGGATGGTGAACTTCCGCTTGTTCGCGGGGTTCACCAGTTTCATCTCGAACTGGTGCTTCTCCCACTTCTGCTCGATCGGCCCAGACGGGATTTTGGCGTCCAGCACGATGTCGCGCCCACCCGGTACGCGGCGGCTAACGTCAACAGTTGGAGGGGCAATTATCGTTGCCATCACTCTTCACTTTCCTGGGAACAGATCGAACCACCAAGACACAAAGAACACCAAGAAGATGATTCTTTTTTTCTTTGTGTCCTTGGTGTCTTGGTGGTTCGATCTCCATCTCCTATCGCTTTACAGCAGATACTAACTGACGATTCCGGTCAAGACGGCGAGCGGGACAGCGCAACCGCCCCCGGCGATCAGCACCGCAGAGACGAGCGCGAGGCCCCGGAAGAAGCGGTTGTACTTGCGGCGATTGACGCCGAGTGTTTGGAACATGCTCCAGACGCCGTGATAGAGGTGAAACCCGAGTGCGAGCATCGCGAGAAGGTAGAAGATCGTCACGTACCAATGGCTGAAACCGGAGACGACATTGCCGTAGACATCGCCCTCCCGGTACGCGCCGGTGTGGGCGACGCCCACTGTCAGGTCAAGGATGTGATAGATGATGAAGAAGAAGATCACGAGGCCACCCCAGCGCATCGTGCGGGAGGCGATGGTGGCGTCCGTGTCCTTCTTATTGACGTAGCGCACCGGGCGGCTGGCAACACTCTGCTGCGTTAGTTGCACCGCCGCGACGATGTGGAGGATGACGGAGGCGAGCAGGACGACGCGGATGATCCACAGAAGTTCGGTGCGGAAGAAGATCGGGTTACCGACGGTGCGGATGTAGTCACTGTAGGCGTTGAATTTATCGTGCCCCTCAACGACCTTCAGGTTGCCGTAGATGTGGAGGATCATGAACAGGTACATGATGATCCCCGTCACCGCCATGACCGTCTTTTTGCCGATTGAGGTGCGATAAAGCGCTACCGTCGCAGCCATACGCTCATCTCCGCTCCGCTCGTCCGGGGCAACGCGCCGCGTCGCCCGTGTTCAATCCTCGCCGCGCCATAGCGAAGGCGCGGCGCGATCATCGCGATACCCGACTTCGACTTCGACTGTTCACTATCTGTCGTGTGTGCATGCCAGCGACGCATCTACCTGTTCTTATTCCCGCCCGGGTCCGCGTGGATCGTGTTCGTGCATGCGCCCCAAAAGCCGTTGCGGGATCGTCACAATCATCACAAAGGAGAGTATAACACCGCCGATGCCAATCGTCAGGCACTCAGGCGCAGGGCAATCGCATCTCAAATCGTCTCTTCCGTACTTTCTTCGGTCTGGCGATCATGCTACTGACGATTCGTGCCTTGCTCTCCCCGACTGCGGCAACCGGCGACCAAAATCCGCATTTCGGAGCCATGAGTGAGCCAGAAGCGGTTACGAAACAGCGCTCCAAGGGAGTTGCGACCTGAGAAAGGACGGAAAATCGGACCCGAAACGAGATGCGATTGCCCTGCACTCAGGCGCAGCATCATTGCCTTCTCCTATGGAGCACATTGGACGCTCTGCTATGCTTCCCTTCGGGTAGTAGTGGGCGAGAGTGGGTTGGCGTGCGCGGTGCGTGGGGCGCCGCGCGGCAAACGAGGAAGGGAGCGGAAACAATGCGCACGCGTGTGTACACGAGCGCCGATGGCGGGACGATCCTCGCGGACCCGACGCGAGCGGAGATGGAAGCGCTGATGGCCCATCCCGATACCCGCATCTGGATAGATCTCGATGAGCCGACAGTGGACGATCTCAACATGTTGGAGGCCGATTTCGGCATCCTCCATCTGACGACGGAAGACCTCGCGCGGCAGGGGCAACGGGCGAAATTAGAGGAATTCGACAGCTACGACTACCTCGTCGCCTTCGACATGCAATTCACGAACAACGAGATCACGACGCACGAGGTGGATTTTTTGATCGGCCACACCTTCCTGATTTCGTCGCACCGGGGCAGACTGGCGTCGGAGGACGAGCGTGCGCGGCTCGAACAGCGGCTGCCGCGCGTGATGGCGCGCGGGGTGGATTATCTGCTCTACGTCCTGCTCGACACACTCGTTGACCGCTACTTCCCCGCCCTCGACGGCTTCGACGAGGCGATTGACGGGCTGGAAGACGCGATCATCGCTGACCCGACTCCTGCGGTGCTGAACACGATCTTCGCGATGAAGCGCAATGTCGTGCAACTGCGCAAAGTGATCAATCCGCAGCTGGAATCGTTCAGCCGCCTGACGAGCGAGTCCTACGGCGTTGTGCAGACGGACAACCTGATCTATTACCGCGATGTCCATGACCACCTGATCCGCATCTTCGAGGTGGTGGACTCGTACCGCGATCAGATGTCCTCCGCGCTCGACGCCTACCTCTCGATGACTTCCAACCGAATGAACGAGGTGATGAAGCGGCTGACCGTCGTCGCGGCCATTTTCTTGCCAATCTCCTTCCTGACGGGCGTCTTTGGCATGAACTTCGGCAATCAACCCTGGGTGCAGAAGGATCCCGGCTGGCTCTTCTGGGCAAGCGTGTTGGTGATGATCGCGATCACTGCCGTGCAGATCACGTTTTATCGCCGCAAGCGATGGATTTGAGTAAGTAGACAGTAGTCGGTAGCTAGAAAGGGATCGGGTCCGGCTGATTACTTGACTACTGACGACTGAGGCGCTAATGTGTATTACCATCAATCCCGCGTATCTGCCCGATCCCGCCGCGTCGCCGCGTGAGGCGATTGCCCGGCAGCGCGTCTGGGCGGCGCTGGTGCGGCAAGAGCCGCTGGCGCATCCGCCGGAAACGATTGCCGCCGTGGATGTCCACCTCGGCGCGGATCGGGCGATTGGCGTTGCGGCGCTCGTTACCTTCCCCGATCTGACGCTGATTGCCGTCGTTTCCGCCGACGCGCCGCTCGCGTACCCATACGTCCCCGGCCTGCTCTCGTGGCGCGAATTGCCCGCCGCCATCGCTGCGTTGGAACAATTGCCCCAAGCGCCCGACGTGCTGATCGCGGACGGCCACGGGCGGTCGCATCCGCGCCGTTTCGGACTGGCCTGTCACCTCGGCCTCGCTGTGGACGTGCCGACGCTCGGCTGCGCGAAATCCATCCTCGTCGGACGATATGCGGGGCTGGCGGAGGAAGCGGGCAGCGTCGTGCCGCTCGTGGACAAGGGTGAGGTCGTCGCGATGGCGCTCAGGACGCGGAACGGCGTCGCGCCCGTCTTCCCCTCCGTCGGGCACCGCATCACGCTCGACGCGGCGGTCGCAATCGTCCGCCAAAGCGCCGTGCGCACGAAACTCCCCGAACCCTCCCGCCTCGCCCACAACGAAGCCCAACGTCTCGCTCGTGCCGCCCGCC
>JALYXG010000625.1 GCA_030947205.1 Chloroflexota bacterium | reverse complement strand
GAGAACTACCGCGCGGAGTTCGCCGACATGCTGGAGCGCCGCGTGCCGCCGACCGATCCGACGATCTACGTGTGCCGCGCGACCGCGACCGATCCGAGCGCCGCGCCGCCGGGATGCGACAATCTCTTCGTGATGGTCAACGTCCCGTATCTCGATGGCCGAACCGACTGGGTGGCCGACGCCCCGCGCTATCGCGATCATATTCTCAGTGCATTGCGACGGCGAGGATTGGACATCGAGCCATCAATCGCGGTTGAGTCGGTCTGGACGCCGGAAACGATCAGGGACGCATACGGTGCCCAACGCGGCGCGATTTATGGCTTCGCATCGAACGGTCGGGGGGCCGGATTCCTTCGCCCGCCGAATCAATCGTCGGTGCTGCGCGGACTCTTTTTCGCGGGCGGCAGCACGCACCCCGGCGGGGGGGTGCCGCTCGCCCTGCTGTCCGGCAAGATCGCGGCAGACCTGGTCCTTGAACACGCAAAGGAGCGCGCCGCATGACTGTCCGCACACCGGCAACGCGCTGGATCACAGCGAGTGAACCGACCGATGAACATCTCGCGTCGTACGAGAACATGACGCCGGTTGTCGCGGCCTTGCTCCATGGGCGCGGTATTTCCGCACAGGACGCGGCGATCTTCCTCAACAATGAGACCCGCGCACTTAACAATCCATTCCTGCTTTCCGGCATGGATGCAGCCGTCGCGCGCATCCGTGGCGCGTTCGTGCAATCGGAAAAAATCTGTATCTACGGCGACTACGACGCTGACGGTCTGACGGCACAGGCATTGCTCGTGGCCGCATTCCGCGCCTGGAACTTCCCGAACCTTCGCATCTATACCCCGCATCGCGAGCGCGAGGGGTACGGTTTGCACCACGACGCGCTAGCTGAACTTGCCCGCGATAGCGTCGGGCTAATCATCGCGGTGGATTGCGGCATCAGCAACGCGGCGGAGATCGCCCGCGCCCACGAGGCCGGGGTGGATGTGATCGTCGTGGATCATCACAGCGTGCCCGAAAATCTCCCAGCAGCGGCGGCGGTCATCAATCCGCATCGTGCGGGCAGCGCGTACCCATTCCACGACCTCGCCGGTGTCGGCGTCGCCTATGCCCTTGTGCGCGCGCTGGCGGCATCCGGCGCGCCCTTCGCGCGGCCCGATACGGCGACGCTCAATATTCTCCTTTCCTTCGTGGCGATCGGCACGGTTGCCGATGTCGTGCCGCTGAAGGGCGAAAACCGCATCCTCGTGCAGGCAGGGCTGCGCGCCTTGCGACAAACGCGGCATCCCGGTCTGATCGCCCTCTGCGAGCGGGCCGGCATCCCCCTCCCCTCGCTCGACGCGAGCCATATCAGTTACGCCATCGCGCCGCGCCTGAACGCGCCGGGTCGCGTGCGCGGCGTCGAGGACGCTTATCGCCTGCTGACGCCCGCGTCCGATGTCGAGGCGCGGATGGCCGCGCTCGCCCTCGATGAAGCGAACCGCGCTCGCCAAATGGAGACCCAACGCGCCATTGCCGAGGCGGTGGCGATGGTCGAGTCCGGCAGACTCCACGAAACGGATCGTGTGCTCGTGCTCGGCGATCCGTCGTGGAGCATCGGCATCGTCGGCCTGGTCGCGGCCAAATTGGTCGAGCGGTATCACCGACCAGCGCTCGTCTACGCGCACGGCGACCGCATGAGCCGGGGGAGCGCCCGCAGCATCGCCGCCTTCGACATCATCGCGGCGCTCAATCGGAGCGCGCCGCTTATGGAACATTTCGGCGGGCATCCTCGCGCGGCGGGTTTCACTATCGCGAACGAAAAGATCGCCGCACTCCACGTCGCACTCAACGACCATGCCGCATCGCTCTCCGAGGAAGACCTGTTGCCGTCGTTGCGCCTCGATGGGCGACTCGATCATGACGATGTATCGCTTGCCGCATGCGCCACCATCGCCGCGCTCGCGCCATTCGGCCACGGCAATCCCGAACCGCTCTTCCTCGTGCCGCGCGTCCGCGTCCTCGATGCCCGGCGCGTGGGCGGCGATGGCGCGCACCTGACCTTCACCGTTGGCCTCGAAACCGGCGAGACGGTGCGATGTATCGCCTTCGGCGCGGGCACGCGCGAAGAAGAACTCACCACGCTGCGCGACGCAGACCTCGCCGCGACCCTCCAGCGCGATGTGTGGCGCGGCGACGAACGCTTGCAACTGCGCATCAAGGATTTCCGAGCAGCGGCAGATTAGCGCCCGCGGCGGAGGCGGGTGCTGAGGATGTCGGCGAAATAGCGGACTTCATCGAGGCGAAAGAGCCACACGCCACCGAGATAGACCGCCGCACCGACCGCGATACCGGCGAGAACAATGGCTGCCTGCTTCGCGAAAGTCGCATCGCCAATACCCCGACTGAGCGCGGCGGTCGTGACCGCAACGGAAGCGGCCATCGCGAGCGACGCCGCGCCCGCGCGCCCGACCGTCTGCCACAATCCGCTCGTTTGAAAGGTCGGAATGATGCGCCGCGCAAGGACGAACATCACGACCGCGTGGAAGGCGAACTGCGCCGAGTTGGCGAGGACCAATCCGAGCACGCCGAGCGGGATAATCAGGGCGAAGGAGACACCGAGCAGGATGCCGACCGACAGCGCGCCGACGATGACCGGTGTGCGCGTGTTTTTGCGGGCATAGAAGGCGAACAGCAGCAGTTGGTCCCATGCCAGAAACGGCAACCCGATTGCGTAGCCGATGAGCGCGATGCGGATTTGATGCACGCCTTCCGGCGTCGCCTTGCCGTGATTGAAGAGCAGGTTGACGAGCGGCCACGAGAGCGCGATCAGCCCCAGTGTTGCGGGTAAAACGAGCGTCGTGACGAGCCGCATCCCGAGCGCGAGCGTGTGCCCGAATGCGTCCTCGTCCTGCTCGGCGGCGGCACGAGCGAGGCGAGGCAGTGTGGCGATGCTGATTGCCGTCACGACCATGCCGACCGTCAGTTGCTGCACCTGCGTCGCGAAGCGCATCGCCGCGATGCCGTGCTCGCCCGTCGTTTCGGCGAGATTGCGATCAATAATCAGTGCCCAGGTGTTGAGCAGCAGGCCGAGGAAGACCGGCAGGTAGAGCGTGCCGATCCGCCGCAGCGCCGGGTCGCGCCACGCGAACGACGGGCGGATGCGCAAACCCGTGCCGCGAAAACCCGGGATTTGGAGCGCGACGAGGAGGACCGCACCGACAAGGATACCGACAACGAGGCTGTGCACGCCGAGCGTCCGCCCAAGCACGAGCACCGCCAGGACGACCGCCGCATTTCGCGCCGCGAGCGACAATGCCGGCATTGTGAAGCGTTGGAGCGCGTACAGCGTGGATTGCAAGACCGACGCGATACCGAGCAGCAGGAGCGCTGGGAGGATCCCACGGGTCAGTGAGACGATCAATTCGCGGTCGTATGACGCGTGGTTCCCACCGATGCCGGTCATCGCCCATGCGACGCCACGCACGCCCAGTTCGAGGATCAGCAGCATTACCCCGCCACCGACGACCACGAGCGTCAGCAGTTTGCCGACGACCGCGCCGAGCCGGTCGCGCTGATCCTCGCCGACGTACTCGGACAGCACCGGCACGAGGACGGCGCTTGCGATCCCCGATAAAAGCAGGTCGAGGAAGATCGTCAGGACGTTCTCGGCAATCGTGAACGAGTTGGTCACGACCGCGTCGCCAAACATGCTCGCGATCAATGACTCGCGCGGGATCGCGACCAGTCGGCTGAAGATCGTGCCGAGCATGACGATCAGCGCCGCACCCGCGATGCGCCCGGTTGTTTTATGGTCGTACCCGGCAGGTGGCCGCTTGGCGACCGCCGTATCATCCGTCGTCGCGTCGGTTGCTGCCGGCTCAATCGTCTTTGCCATGCGCCTCTTCCGCCTCGATGCACCCATGCGCGCGGAGTATCATGCGCTCAATATCCGTCGTGCTGCGCCCCGGCACAAGCGGGACGGTCACCACCACGCCGCCGTACGCACGCACGAGCGGCGCTTCGGGCAGCGGCGTCTTGCCCACACGTTCGTCGTCTTCGCTGACCGCGTAGTCGCCGCCCTTGACGTAGATGTCCGGTTTCAGCAGCACAATCGGTTCGTCGGCGGTCAGACCGGTGAAGACGACGACGCCATCAACGCAGCCCAGCGCGGCGAGCACCTCCGCACGCTCGCTCGCCGGGATGATCGGCCGGAATGATCCCTTGCGCGCGGTCGTGCCCGCGTCGTCATTGACGCCGACAACGAGCAGATCGCCAAGCCCGCATGCGACCTGCAAATACCGGATATGGCCGACATGGAGCAGGTCGAAATGCCCGTTGGTGAAAACGATCCGTTCGTGTCGAGCGCGGCGGGCGCGCCCATATTCCGCGAGGTCATCCAATAGCAGGATGCGGCCCATGCTAGCGCGCCTCGTCATCGGTGGCGAACATCGCGTCATCGGCATCAAGGATCGCGCGGTGCAACTCCTCCGCCGTCACGACGACATTGCCCAACTTGCGGACGGCGACACCCGCCGCGAGGTTCGCGAGGTGCGCGCCTATTTCCAGCGACAGCCCGGCGGCGAGCGCGAGCGTAAGGACGACGATTAATGTATCGCCTGCCCCGGTCACATCGAAAACATCCACGCGTTGCGCCGGGATATGCCCGCCGCGATTGCCGGCATCGAGATAGGCAAGTCCGTCGCTGGCGAGCGAGATGACGATGTTTTCGGCGCGCAACCGCTCCCGCATTCGTGGCAAGGCGGCGAGTACCGACGGTACGGTGTCCAGCGATTCACGGAGATACGCGGCGGCATCCGCGCGGTTGTCGCGCACGAGCGTGAACCCAGCATACGGATCGAGACTGCCCTGCGAGTCAACCGCCGTAACCGCGCCGAGCCTTTCCCCTGCCGCCCGCACCGCCGCCGCCGCCACCGCCGAGATCGTGCCATACTGGTAGTCAGATACCAGAAACGCATCGGCAGGTGATACCGCATCAATCGCGGCGACGACGTTCGCCTCGACCGAGGACGCGAGCGCGGCGCGCGTGCCCCGATCCACGCGGGCGATCTGTTGCGGGAAGCGAAAGAACCCTTCCGCGAGAAAGCGCGTTTTACGCGTCGTCGTGCGGTCGGGCGCGTATTGTACACTCGCCGTGTCAACACCCGCCTCGGCGAGGGACGCGACGAGCAGTTCGCCCGTCGCGTCGGTACCGACACAGCCGATCATCAGCGACTCGCCGCCCATTGCGCGCACCGCGAGCGCTGGGAATGCCCCGCCGCCCGGCTGCGCCACGTCGCGCTCGTGTTCGAGTACCAGTACCGGCGCTTCGCGCGAAACACGCGCAATTGTGCCGAACACATACTCATCGAGCAGCATGTCCCCGACGACAACGACGCGCTGACCCCGCAACCGGGGCAACGCGTCGAGCAGTGTCTCGCGTCGCACCGTCATCAGCGAAACCGGATGTACGGGATCGCCAGCGCGAGCGCGATATAGGCGATGTTCGGCAGATCGAGCGCCATCACCTGGAGCAACGCGCGCGATTGCGGGCTGTCCACACGCGTGCTCGTCACGATGTTCAGGATGTCACTCAGTCCGATGCCGAGCCGGTTCGCGATGACGACGCGGCAAATAAGGATGCAGGCGACGACGCCAACCATGCCGATAATCTGATACGTGTTGCCCCGCTTCGCGCCGGTGACGCGGACAATCGCCTCGGCAATCACGAAGCCGCAGCCGATGGCGAACCAGAACGACCAGAAGGGTTGGAATCCCCAACCGACACCGAACACGAGCGCAATTACTGCGGTCACCGCTACGGCGCGTGCGACGAGTTGGGGAGAGGTACGGTACACAGGATTCACGCTTTCTCGCGGCGGAGCCGCCCGGCGAGGGTTGAAAGGACGGCAAGTGCGCCGAACTGCCAGACACGGACGATGCGCGGGAAGCGCGTTGGCTGCCGCACCAGACGATACAACCATTCCAATCCGCGCTCCCGCATCCAGCGCGGCGCGCGCGGCACCCGCCCCGCCAAATAATCGAAGGTTCCGCCGACGCCAATCGCGACCGGCGCGCGCAATGCTGGCAGGTTCCGATGGATCCAGCGATCCTGCTTCGGCATCCCATATGCGACAAGGACAATCTGCGCGCCCGATGCATTGATCCGCTCGCACGCCGCGCCATCGTCGGTTTCATCGGCGCTGCCGGACCATGTTCCGACAATGCGCGCGGCAGGAAAGCGGCGGGACAGCACCGTGGCTGCCGCTTCCGCAACGCCCGGCGCCGCACCAAGGAGGAAAAGCGGGATACTCGCCGCAGCGACCGCGTCCGTCAGGTCATTACCGGTAATCCGGGCACGCAGCGGCATCCGGGCGAGGCGGGTGGCCTGCATGATGCCCGCGCCGTCCGCCGTCACAATCGCCGCGCTTTCGATGATCGCCCGTAAGTCGCCGTCGCGCCGCGCGCGCATCACGTATTCGGGGTTGAGGGTAATGACGTGGCAGGGTACGCCCGTCGTCGCCGCGTCCGCGATGATCGCCATCGCTTCCGACAGCGTTAGATCATCAACGCGAACGCCGAGCACGCGCCGCAGCGGATGCTGGTGCGATAATGCCCATAATACCTCGGTGTTCTGCCTCACGTATACACTCTCCACAGTCGCGCATCATAACGCGCAACGCACCCGGCGTCTATCCGCGCGAGAGGACGCAGAGTGCATGCGCTCTGCAAGCAAAGCGCGTCGGTCGAGCCATTCGTGTATACTTCGCTGCGATTCGATCTTCACGCGAGAAAAGCCGATGCGAGGTCGAGCGATGGCGATATACGAGGTTCCTTTACACCCCACGACCGATGCGGTTCTCGCGGGCGGCGGCGAGATGGGCGCGCTGATGCGTGCGCTCGATTGGTCCGCCATGCCGCTCGGGCCGGTCGGCGACTGGCCGCAGAGCCTGCGCACCTCCGTCAGCATTTGCCTCGCTTCGCGCTTCCCGATGCTGATCTGGTGGGGGCCGGAACTCGTCATGCTCTACAACGACGCCTATCGCCCGATCCTTGGGGCGACGAAACATCCCGCAGCGATGGGGCAGCGCGGACGGGAATGCTGGCCGGAGATCTGGGACGTCATTGGGCCGATGCTTACCGGTGTGCTTGCGCGGGGCGACGCGACGTGGTCGGAAGACCAACTTCTCCTGCTCAACCGCAACGGCTATGTCGAGGAGTGCTACTTCACCTTCTCCTACAGCCCGATCCGCGACGAAAGCGGCGGGATCGGCGGCATCTTCACCGCCGTGACCGAGACGACCGAGCGGGTCCTCGGCGAGCGGCGGTTGCGCACGCTCCGCGCGCTTGCGAGCGCAGTGGAGGCGCGGACGACGGAGGACGCCTGCCATCGCGCGATGGACGCGCTCGCCGAGAACTCCGCCGACATCCCCTTCGCCCTGCTTTATCTGCTTGATACGGACGGATCGGTGGCACGGCTCGCCGATTCAGTGCATCTCGCCCCCGACACTCCTGCCAGCCCGGCGGTCATTCGTCTCGACGACGGGCAGGGAGATACCGGCTGGCCGTTCGCGCGGGTCGTTGCCACCGCCGAGGCCGCGCGACTCGACGACATCCCCCGCCGTTTCGGCGCGCTCCCTAGTGGCCTATGGGGCACGCCACCCACGACCGCACTCATCCTGCCTATTCCTGCTCGCGCGCAGGAGTGGCCGGCGGGGTTGCTTGTCGTTGGGATCAGCCCCCGCCGCATCCTTGACGAGGCGTATGCGGCGTTCTACGGCCTCGTCGCGGGCCAGATCGCGACCGCGATCGGCGACGCGCGGGCGTACGAGGAGGAACGCCGACGCACGGAGGCGCTCGCCGCACTCGACCGTGCAAAGACGGCCTTTTTCAGCAATGTCAGCCACGAGTTCCGCACGCCCCTGACACTGATGCTCGGCCCCGTCGCGGACGCGCTCGACGACACCGAGGGCGCGCTGACGCCGACGCAACGAGAGCGGCTTGAGGTCGCTCATCGCAACGGTCTGCGCCTCCAGCGGCTCGTCAACAACGTACTCGACTTCTCGCGCATTGAGGCGGGTCGGGTCGAGGCATCCTACGAGCCGACCGACCTCGCGGTGTTCACTCAGGAACTCGCCGGCCTGTTCCGCTCGGCGATCGAGCGCGCGGAGTTGCGCCTCGTCGTTGATTGCCCGCCGTTGCCTGCGCCCGTCCTTGTGGATCGCGAGATGTGGGAGAAAATCGTCCTCAATCTCCTTTCCAACGCGCTCAAGTTCACCTTCGATGGTGAGATCGTCGTACGGCTGCGCGCCGACGGGGGCCGCGCCGTCCTGACTGTTGCCGACACCGGGACGGGCATTCCGCCGGAAGAACTGCCGCACCTCTTCGAGCGATTCCACCGCGTGCGGGGCGCGCGCGCCCGGACCTTCGAGGGTTCGGGGATTGGGCTGCCACTCGTGCAGGAACTCGCGCGGTTGCACGGCGGCGAGATCGCCACGTCGAGCACGGTTGGAGAGGGCACGACGTTCACGGTTACGATCCCGACCGCGACTGGCACGGTGCACCAGCTCGCCGATGAACGTGCTGACGTATCCGACGGCGTGTCTACCACCGCCACTGCCGCCTCATACGTCGAGGAGGCATTGCGCTGGCTACCCAACAGGGCCGAAAGCGATCAGGTGGGCGGGGGCAATATCGGCGCGGAGTCACCGTTGGGAAATGTAGGGGGCGGTGTATCGGTCGGAATACTCGCCGGGGCGCGCATTCTCCTCGCCGATGACAATGCGGACATGCGGGCGTATGCGCGGCGGCTCCTGCAGGGCGACTACGCCGTCGAGACAGTCGCCGATGGGGAAGCGGCGCTGGCTGCGGCCCGGGAGCGTCCGCCTGATCTGATCCTCACGGACGTGATGATGCCAAGGCTCGACGGGTTCGCGTTGCTCCGCGCGCTGCGCGCCGATCCGCGCACGCAAGACATCCCGGTGATCTTCCTTTCTGCCCGGGCCGGCGAAGAATCGGCGATTGAGGGGCTGGCGGCGGGTGCGGACGGCTACCTCGTCAAACCCTTCTCCGCGCGCGAGTTGCAGGCGCGGGTCGCGGCAGCACTAGCGATGGCGCGGCTCCGGCGGGAGACAGTGCGCGAGCGCGAGCGCATCTATGCCACGCTGCTGCAGGCGCCGGTCGGCATCGCGGTCTTCCGGGGGCCACAGCAGATCGTCGAGTTTGCCAACCCGCGCGTCTGCGAACTCTGGGGGCGCACGCTGGAGCAAGTCTTCGGCAGGCCGCTCTTCGAGGCGCTACCGGAGGTCGCCGGCCAGGGCCTTGAGGCGTTGCTTGACGGGGTGTTCGCGACCGGCACGCCGTTCGTCGGTTCCGAACTCCCCGTGAGCCTCAACCGCGCGGGGCGGCGAGACGTCGTCTATTTTAATTTCGTCTACGCGCCGGTCCGCGAGCCAAGTGGGGAAATCCGCGGCGTGATCGTCGTCGCGACGGACGTGACCGAGCAAGTACAACTGCGCGAGCGGGCGGAGGAGGAGCGTCAACAGTTCGTCGCGATGGTGGCGCACGAGCTGCGCAACCCGATCACGTCGCTGATGGGCTACGCCCAACTGATGAAGCGGCGGGAACGGTACGACGCCAG
>JALYXG010000613.1 GCA_030947205.1 Chloroflexota bacterium | reverse complement strand
GTTTCAACCTGTGAGGCTCACAGGTTGAAACCCTGTGCCACCGGGCTAATACCGCGTTACCATTATTTGAACAGGTCCTCGGCGATCATGCGGCGGATGGTCGTGTCGAACGCCTCGATGGTGCGATCAACGTCCGCCTCGGTATGAGCGATGGAAAGCAGTCCACCGCCGTGGAAGACATCCACGCCCTCGTTGACCATGCCGCACTGGATCGCCTCGGCGAGATTGCCCGGCATGCCGCGCTTCAGTGTTTCGGCGGCGATCCCTTCCGGCGCATGAAGGTCACCGTCCGGCGTGCCGCCCGGCAGTGCCGTGCCGAGGGAGAGATGGAAGACGCTCGATTCGCCGTAGCAGAAGCCCGGCACTTCCTCATGCAGCAGCACGCGATTGAAGCCCGCTCGGACGCGCGCCGCGAGGCCGTCCGCGTACTCCTGGTGTGCGGGATCGGCGAGGATGGTGAGTGCGGTGAGTCCCGCGACGGCCGAGAGCGGGTTGCCGTTGTAGGTTCCGGGGTGTCCGACTTTCTTGCGCCGGTTCCACTCCGGATCGTCGCGAAACGTGAGCAAATCCATGATCTCCGCTTTGCCCGCGACCGCGCCACCCGGCAAGCCGCCGGCGAGGATTTTCGCCATCGTCGTCAGGTCGGGTGTCACGCTCTCCTTCGCCTGGACGCCGCCGGGTGACCAGCGGAAACCGGTAATTACCTCGTCGAAGATCAGCACGACGCCGTGCTTCTCCGTCATCGCGCGCAGTCGCTGGAGGTGGCCGGGGGGGTGCGGGATCGAGGACCACGATGCGCCCGATGCTTCGAGGATCACGGCGGCAATATCGCCCTCCGCCAGCCGCGCCTCCGTGAAGTCGAGATCGTTGGTCGGCGCAACGACAATCGTCGAAAGGACTTCCTCGGGGACGCCCGGCGACGGTGCGCCGTCCCACGGCAGTTGCTGCGCGACGGTCGCATAGTCGTGCCAGCCGTGGAAGTGGCCGGCGAACTTGAGGATCTTCGTCTTGCCGGTATAGGCGCGGGCAAGGCGGAAGGCCATCATCGTCGCCTCGGTGCCGCTGGAGGTGAACTTGACGAGATCGGCGGAGGGGATCAACCGCTGCACCTGTTCCGCCCAGGCGATCTCGAATTCGTTGCCCGCGCCGAGGTGCGTCCCGCGCGCAGCCTGCTGCTGCACCGCCGCGACGATCTCCGGGTGGCTGTGGCCAAGCAGAAGCGCGCCGTGGCCGACGACGTAGTCAATGTACTTGTGGCCGTCCACATCCCACTTGTATGCGCCCTCGGCGTGGCTCATCGTCAGCGGGAAGGGGCTGATGTGGCGGACATCGTGCGCGATGCCGCCGGGCAGCACTTTGCGGGCGCGTTCGTGCAGGGCGCGCGACTGCGGGTTGGCGGCGAGATAGTGCTCGGTGATGTTCGTTGTCGTGGTCATCGGTTGCTCCTCCCCGGTAGGTTCGTCGAGGCATGATGGCATCATGGTAGTGCAGCCATCCATCGCTGTCCACACGGGGAGCGAGCAGCGGGCAGCGGGCAGAAACGCAGGGCGGACCACCGGGCATCTGCCCGTATCTCGCGGGTGGTTTCGCTGTCTGCCGTCCGCTGCCCGCTGCCCGCTCTTTCCCCTTGACACGACCACCTTGAAATGGTACACTCCCGCCAGTGAGATGCAGTGAGCACATCCCACGGATAAAGGAGGTGATGCCCATGGATAGTTCGAGTAGTCTTGTGGGTGTCACCGGGAAGAGCGTTCGCTAACACCCGGTGACATCCAGAGACGAGGGGCGGACGGAAACGTCGGCCCCTCACTTTTTTTGCCCGTGGGACCGGACTACTCTTCCCTCCTCTGGCGATGTCATCCGGCGCGCTCTACTATACGTACTACCGATGGATAGGTTTTCACCTGTCACGGCATGATTGGTGCGTGGCGTTTGACGCTGGTATCGGTCGTGCGTATGATGCGGCAAAGCAAGTGAAGGATCGGTGCGTCGCCGTTGACGCACCGGTCAAGAGAAGGGGACAGCAATGTCAGTCCTATCGCGGGTCAATGGGCCGGATGATATTCGGGCGTTGACACCTGCGGAGCGCGTCGAACTCGCCGCCGATGTGCGTGCGCTCCTCGTGGACGTCGTCTATACAAACGGCGGTCACCTTTCGCCCAACCTCGGCGTCGTGGAGATGACGATTGCCCTGCTCGCTGCCTTCGACACGCCGCGCGAGCCGATCATCTGGGACGTCGGGCACCAGGCATACGCGCATAAAATTCTCACCGGGCGGCGCGACCGCTTCCACACCTTGAAGCAGGCGGGCGGCATCTCCGGTTTCCTCAAACGCGAGGAGAGCGAACACGACGCGTTCGGCGCGGGCCACACCAGCACCTCGATCTCCGCCGCGCTCGGCTTCGCGGTCGCCAACCAGTTCAAGGGCGAGCCGAACCGGCACGCGGTCGCGGTGATCGGCGATGGCGCGCTGACCGGTGGCCTTGCCTGGGAGGCGCTGAACAACGCCGGCCACATGGACGCGCCGCTGATCGTCGTCCTCAATGACAACGAACTCTCCATCGCGCGCAGCGTCGGCGCGCTCCATCTTTATCTGAACCGGATGCGCGCCCACCCTGCCTTCGAGCAGATGAAGGATCAGATCGCGCGCGTGATCAAGCGGCTCCCGGCGGGCGAGACGTGGCTCGAACTCGGCAAGCGCTTCAAGGACGGCGTCAAGGAAGTGATGCTCGCGCCGATGATTTGGGAGGAACTCGGCTTCTCCTACATCGGCCCGGTGGACGGCCACGACACCGAACTGATGATTGATACCTTCCGCGTCGCCAAGACGATGCCCTCCCCGGTCTTTATTCACGTCCTGACGACCAAGGGCAAGGGCCTCGAAGCGTGCGAAGCGGACCCAATCAAAACCTATGCGGTCGAAGCGCCGAAACCGGCAGACGCGCCAGCCTCACCGCCTGCGTACAAAGAATTCTTCTCGCAGACATTGATCGAGCAGGCGGCGCGCAATGCGCTGATCGTCGGCATCACCGCCGCGATGCCGAGCGGGACCGGGATGGACAAGTTCCAGAAGGTCTATCCGGATCGGATGTTCGATGTCGGCATCGCCGAGCAGCACGCCGTGACATTCGCGGCGGGCCTCGCGGCGGCGGGTATGAAGCCCGTCTGCGCGATTTACAGTACCTTTCTCCAACGCGCCTACGACTCGGTCATCCACGATGTGGCGATCCAGAATCTGCCCGTCACCTTCGTGCTCGTCAACGCGGGCCTCGTCGGCGAGGATGGCCGGACGCATCATGGCATCTTCGACATCGCCTACTTGCGCGCGATCCCGAACATGGTCGTGATGGCGCCGAAGGACGAAAACGAACTGCGCCACATGATCGCGACGGCGATGGCGTACGATGGGCCGATCTCGATGCGCTTCCCGCGCGGCGCGGGCCTCGGTGTACCGCTCGATACGGTACTGACGCCGCTGCCGATTGGCAAGGCGGAGACGCTGCGTGAGGGCGACGATGTCGCCATCCTCGCTCTCGGCACCCATGTGCCGACCGCAGTCGCGGGGGCGGAATTGCTTGCACAGGACGGCATCGCGGCAACGGTCGTCAACGCGCGGTTCGCGAAGCCGCTGGACGAAGAGTGCATCCTCGATCTGGCGCATCGCGTCGGGCGATTCGTGACGATCGAGGAGGGTGTGTCGGCGGGCGGTTTCGGCAGCGCGGTGCTCGAACTACTTGCGCGGCACGGCCTCGCCTGCCCCGTCACGGTACTCGGCATCCCCGACCGGTTCGTGGATCACGGCAAGCCTGCTGACCTACGCGAGCAATGCGGCCTGACCGCCGAGAATATCGCGGTACAGGCGCGGAAACTCTGCGCGATCGCCGCTTCGGTCCCGGCGCGCATCCGCCGCTGATTGACGCCGCACGAAGCAATCTGCGAGACTGCCGGGCCGGAGCGATGCTCCGGCCCGTTACCTTTGCATCGGGAGGGCGGAGATGTCAGACGACGGAACCGATGCCTTCGCGGACCTTTCGCTCCTCGAGACGGCGGCACGCGCCCTCGGGCTGCATCTAACCGCGCGCGATCTCGATCGCTTCCGGCGGCTCGGCGCAATGCTCGTGCGCGAGAATGCCAACGTTAACCTAACGGCGATCACCAATCCCTCGGATGTGCAACTGCTGCATTTCGCGGATTCGCTGACCATCGTACCCGCCGTGGACGACTATGTCCGGTTGATCGGCGGCGATGTGGCAATGCTTTCTACGGTGCGTATCCTCGATGTCGGCAGCGGCGCGGGCTTTCCCGGCCTGCCACTCGCCATTGTGCGGCAGCGCGTCGCCGTTACGCTGCTCGAAGCGACGGGGAAGAAGGTCGCCTTCATGCGCCGCGTCGCCGACGATCTCGGCCTCGACAATGTCACCGCGCTTAACCTCCGGGCGGAAGAAGCGGCGCATCATCCGACGTTGCGCGGCCATATGGACATCGTCCTCGCCCGCGCCGTCGCCCGCCTACCGATCCTGCTCGAATACTGTCTCCCCTTTGTCCGCCGGAACGGCTTTGTCCTCGCGATGAAAGCGGGCGACCTCACCGACGAACTTGCGGAAGGCGCGCGCGCCGCGACCGAACTCGGCGGCACAATCGGCGCCGTCATACCCGTTCCCATTCTCGGCCTCGAAAACCACGTCCTCATCCGCATAAACAAGACCGGCGACACCCCGCCCCATTATCCCCGCCGCCCCGGCATCCCCACCAAACGTCCATTGGGGAATTGAACCACGAAGACACGAAGAGCACGAAGGAGGAACGAAGAGAAGAGTGGTCTCTTCTTTTTCTTTCTTCGTGCTCTTCGTGTCTTCGTGGTTCAAATCTCCGATTACAAGCGCGGGCCGAAGCGGGCGTAGGCGGTGGCGATGCCGAGGATTGAGGCGACGACGATGGTGAAGACGGCGACGCCCTCGCGGACGCCGCCGTTGCCGAAGCGCAGACCGGGCGGCAGGACGTGAATCGTCAGGGGAATCAGCGGCTCGAAGGCGTCCACACCCCGATAGGTCATCGCGTCGGTGACGAGGTGCGAGGCGTAGCCGATAGTGAGGGCAATACCGGGCACCACCGAACCGAGGAGGCGAAGACTGGCCCAGGTCGCCGCGATGCCGATGATCGCGGTGCAGAAGATGGTATGCGTAAAACCGCGATGCGAGACGACGCGCCGCACGAGCCACGAGAGCGCGCCGAGGAACCCCGCCATCAGTGTCCCGACGACAATCGCCGCGAACGCGAACGGCATGCCGAGCACTCCGCGCGCGCGCGCCGTCTTCGCCAGCCGCTTCCAGCCACGCCAGACTTCGCCTTGCAGCGGGAAACGTCGCGTGTCTATGTCCGGTAGCATCGCGCCGAGCGTCGCAATCGGCACGCCGACGACGACCGCGCCGATGCTCCCGTGCGTGAGATAGAGCATCGCAGGCGCGGCGACCGCAGCGCCGCAAATGGCATGGTGACGGCCGCGCATCTAGCGCCGCCTCCGCCGCCGCACGGGCGGCGCGAGTGCGAGCAGGGCAATCGTGCCGAGCGCGGTAAGGCCCGCGACACCCCAGCCAATCGTCCACCACTTCGGGCGATAGCGGAAGACAATCGTATGATCGCCCCCGCCCGACAGATAGACGGCGCGGAAAGCGAGATCAGCCTGGAGAATCGTCGCATCGTGTCCGTCCACCGTCGCGCGCCAGTCGGGGAAATAGGCATCGGAAAGCACCAGATACCCCGCTCCGCCGGTTGTCACGCGGACCGTCACACCATCGGCGCCGTCGCGCGTGACGGCGGCCGGGCTGGCGGCAGGATCGGCGGTGGTTGATTGCACGCTGCCCCGAAGATAGACCACCTTCGCGGGGTCGAAATCCGGCGCTTTGATCCGGTCGAATGCAACACCGGGGTCGGCCACGGGTTGCGCATTGCCGACGACGAAGGCGCGCGGCAGTGGCGGGCG
>JALYXG010000611.1 GCA_030947205.1 Chloroflexota bacterium | reverse complement strand
CGCGCGCGCTCGACCGCCCAGGTATCGCGGAGCGATTGCGGCGTCACTTTTTTGGCGATCTCAGCGGTCGCGGCGATGCGCTCGACGATCTTGTTGATGGACTGCGGCGGCAGTGGGATCAGCCGCTCCTGCGGGTCGTATGCAGCGACGTAGGCGGAGAAGATCGCCGCGAAGGTGGCATCCGCCGCGAGTTTTCGCTCCTTGTTCCGGTAGCGGGTCGAGTCGTAATAGATGTAAACGATCGGATTTTCCGGGTCGGACAGGTCCACATGCTCCTTGCGGATCGTCAGCAACTCGCCGCGCGAGAACCCAAGGCGCAAGAGCAAGTGTGCGATCAGGGCCGAGCGTTCATTCTCGTCCGCAGCGGCGTCGAGGAACCGTTCCTGTTCATCGGCGAAGAGCGGCTGCGGCGTCTTGAGCGGGATGTGCTCGGGGTAAAACCCCGCCGCCGGGTTCTCCTTCTCGGTGATCAGTTTGCACTGCACGATCAGAAACTTGAAGAACGTATTAAGCGACGTAAGGCGTCGCTTCCGCGTGCTGCGCGTGCTGCTGTCGCCGAGAAAGGCGGCGATGTCGCGCGCGCTGATCTGCGGCACCGGCTTCGGCCCGATCCGCTCCTCGAACAGCGCGAGATCGTACGAATACGATTCGACCGTGTTCTTCGGATGACCGGACTGTTCGAGGTAGCGGCGGAACCAATAGCGGGCGAGGGTCAGGGTCGCGTCCGGCGTCAGGTCGCGCATCAGTGCGACACCGGGCGTCAGTTTCCCGTTGGTATCCACCGTGAAGAGCGGGCGCTGCTCCGGCTGCGGCGTCGTTGGGATGTCCGCGACCGATTGCCTGCTCGTGCCAAACACGGGTCGCTGTTCTGGCTGTTGCTCGTGTTCCGGTGTGCTACTCATGGCGTCACCTCCGATCATACCGCTCCGTACTGTCCGTACACGCGAACGAATGTCCGCATCTTAGCATATCCCACAACATTCTGTCGAGTTGTTTTACAAATTCCTTCCGCGATGCGGGTTTTTGACGCGAGATGTTGCGGGGATTGCTCGGTGGTAGCAGGCGGGAAATCTGCCCAGAGGGCGCCCGTACCACCCAGTTTCATCATCAAACTACGCGGGGCTTGGTTAGGGCGTACCCACCGGCGAGCGATCCGAATGCTCGATCAACGTGGGCAGGTGCGGGATGAAGCGATGCGCGGAGCGAGGGAGCAGGACGGTCACAGTCGTGCCGACATCCACGAAGCTGGCGATGCCGACGCGGCCACCATGCGCCTCGGCGATCTGCTGGACGAGGCTGAGGCCGAGACCCGCGCCGTGGCGCCCGCTCTCGACGCCGCTCGCGCCGCGATAAAAGCGCTCGAAGAGATGTTCGAGTTCCGCCGGTGCGATCCCCGGTCCCTCGTCACGCACGCGAACCGCGAGCCATTCGCGCTCAGGGCGGACTGTGACGGCGACCGGCGTACCGGGCGGTGTGTAGTGGCAGGCATTCTCGACCAGATTAGCGAGCATCCGTTGCAGGAGCCGCGCATCGCCCTCGATGGTCGCTTCGCCATCCAGATCGGCGCTGATCGGATGGTCGGGGAAGGCAACCGCCGCTTCTTCCGTGCTCTCAATCACCAGATCATGCACATCAACCGAGCTGCGAGTGATCGGTTGACGCCCCGCATCAATCCGCGCGAGGGTCAGCAGATCGGCAAGCATCGTGCTCGTCTCGGCGACCGACGCGCCGATCTCTTCGAGCGCGGCTCGGTATTCGCTCGCACTCCGCTCGCGCATCAGCGCCAGTTCGGTCGTTGCCTGGATGACGGTGAGCGGCGTACGCAGTTCGTGTGCGGCATTGGCGACGAAGGCCTGCTGCTGGGCGAGCGAGCGCCGCACCGGCACCATCACCTGACGCACGAGGAACAGACCGCCGCCGATCGAGAAAAGGATCACGCCGCCACCGATCAGCGCCATGATAATGCGCAGTTTGGTCAACAAATCGTGGAGTGCAGCGTCCGGTCGTCCCGTCTGCACGATCACGGCGATGTGCGCGCTGTCGTCTTCGCCGATCCAGACGGGTTCCGTCAGGACGCGCGTGCCGCCGCTCGACGAAGAAAGGGTGCGAAGATCGCTCGCGCCATCTTCCGCGACTTTCAAGGGGATCAGGGCGGGGAGGTTCGGCACGCGTTGGGGATTCGGCGCGAAGAGTTGCGTGCCATCCGGTCTGAACAAGTAGACATCAATGCCGGCCGTGTTCAAGTCCCGCGCGAATTCGAGGGCGTACGTGTCAATCGTGCCCTCCGGCTTGAGGACGACATTCGCGACATCGTCCGCACGCTGCGCGAGCGAGTCGTCGAAGTTTTCGCGCGTCCGGCGTGCCTCGACGCCATAGGTGACAAAGCAGGCGACGATTCCCGCGATGGCGAGGACGCCGACGATCCACCCTGTCAGGATGCCGCGATTGCGCTGCAAGACAAGCATCGCGCTTTCTCCCGGTGCATGACTCTGCGCGCCTGCGAATCAATCTTCCCAATGGTAGCGTAGGCATCAGCCTGCGCCCTGCTCGCAGGCTGATGAACCTTGACAACGTAACTGGGTACTGGCTTGGTGGGGCAGGTTTGCAACTTGCCAGGTTCACAAGTTGAAAACCTGTGCCATCCAGTACCGGATTACGTCGTTGATGTTCATAGGAGTGACGCAGTTCGCGAGAGAAACCCGGTGGTGGCGGGCTCCGGGTACCCTCTGGGTGGCGTACCTCTCTGGTGCAGGCTAAAGCCCGCCACTACCAAGAGAATTGCTCCAACTGCGTACGTCCTCGTTCATCAACCTGCGTCTCTACCTCTCGTCACGGAAGACGCAGGCCGAAGCCCACGCTACCATGAAGGATACCACAGGCTAGGAGGCCGTCCGTACCGCCGGTACCCATGTGCTGACGAGGACGAGCGAGCCGAGGCAGCCGATGCCGCCGAACATGAGCGTTTCCGGCACGCCGATGAAGTTCGCGATCGTGCCGAGGACCATCGAACCGAGCGGCATCATCCCCATCGCGATCATCGTGTACATGGACATGATCCGACCGCGAAATTCGGCGGGGACATTCAGTTGGATCATCATGTTCGTCGTGGACATGCTCATCGTCGCCGTGCCACCGACGATGACGAGCAGGCCGAGCGAGAGCGGGAACGACCGCGAGGTCGCAAACCCGATCAACGCCGCACCGAACGCGCCGATAGAGATTGTTAGTAGCAGGCCACGATGGGTGAAGTTGCTCAAGGAGGCGATGGCGAGCGCGCCGATCAGCGCGCCGATGCTGGAAAAGGCCAGTAGCACGCCAAGTCCTGTCGCGCCGACATGAAGGACATCGCGCTGCACCGCCGGCATCAGTTGCGTGTATGGCCGCCCAAGCAGGCCGACAAGGCCGATCAGAATCAGCAAGGCGGCGACGGTGCGGTTGCCGCGCACATACGCGAACCCTTCGCGCAGGTTTTCCAGCATCGTCTGCTTCCGCATCGTCCGGTTCGGCACGGAGGACATCAGAAAAAGCGCGACGATGACGGCGAGAAACGAGATCGCGTTAATGTAGAAGCACGCGGCAATGCCGATGAAGCCGAGCAACAGACCGGCGAGCGACGGGCCGAGGATACCCGTGCCATTGAACGCCGCCGATTGCAGGGCGACCGCGTTGGCGATGTACTCCTTGCCGACAATGTCCGGCACGAGCGCCTGCCGCGTCGGGTTGTCGAATGCCGCGACTGATGCCGACATGAAGGCGAGGATCATAATCATCCAAACGGTGATGACGCCCATCGAGGTCAGGATGCCAAGGATCAGGGCGAACACCCCCGCCAGCGACTGCGTGACGATCAGCAGTTTGCGCCGGTCCACGCGATCCGCGACGACGCCCGCGAAGAGCGAGAAGGTAAAGACCGGCACGGCGCGCACGAAACCGACGAGACCGAGTGCGAACGGCGAGTGGGTCATTTGGTAGACGAGGTAGCCCTGCGCGACCATCTGCATCCACGTCCCGATGTTGGACACAATCATCCCCCACCAGAGTAGGCGGTAATCGCGGATTCGCAGGGAGGCGAAGGTGCTCTGGCGCGCGGGCGAGACAACCGCCGCCCCGACTGCCGCCCCACGAATCGTCCCCGCCGGTTGTGTGGATTTGCCAATCATGTGCCGCTCCCTGTACCCAATTCAGGCTATCGTACCGTCTTCGCCGCAGGCTAGGCGCTCCCTTTTGATTTCTCGCGCTCATTGCCGCCCGCGTCTGCGTCGAGCATCATTGCGACATCCTGGATCGCGGCGAGCAGCCGCTTCTTCTGGACGCCGCTGAGATGGCCGATCAGGGTACGGAGGCGCGCGTGCATGATCGCCTGGTAGCGGGCGAGGAGCGCGCGCCCGTCGTCGGTCATCACGATGCGCACCTGCCGCCGGTCCACTGGGTCAGGATGGCGGGCGACGAGGCCGCGCTCGGCAAGGCCGTCAATCATGCTCGTCATCGTCGGCACGGCGACGCTCATTCGCCGCGCCAGTTGCGTCGTTAGGGCCGTGCCGTCCGGCCCGAAGGCCTGGAGGCAACGCAATTGCGGCATCGTCAGCCGACCCGGCCCTTCAGCCTGCTCGATGGCGAGGCGGAGCGACCGCTGGTAGCGGCTGATCGTCCGATCCATCGCCGTGACGAGTGCGGTATCGAGTTCGCTCGCGGGCGTCGCATCTTCCACAGTGGTAGTCGTTTGTTCATCCTCAGTCGCCAGCATCAGATACTCACAATCGCTAGTGTATCGTACTGTTAGCACTTCTAATGATACGGCGCTCGACGCAGTGCGTCAAGGTGGCGGGGGCCGGGTTTCCCGTGGAACACGTTGTGCAAGCGTTCGACAGCATTGGCGAACCGTGTCCGCAGGGGTTGACGATTGATCCGTGCCCTCGTTATTGTACGTACGAGGTGGTGAAGGTGCGATGGCAACAAGGATGGGGAGATGACCGACGAACCGGAAATGGTACTGGATGCGACAACCGAGGAAACAGTGGCGGCCGACGAACCGGCGCACGATCTCGTTGTACACGCCGATAGCTCGACTGAAGCAGGAATAACTGCCGAGGAATCGTCGCCGCCGGAGGCCACACAGACCGACGAACCGACCGCAGCGGGTGATGACGCTGTACCTCCTGTCGTCGCGACAACGACTGTCGGCGACGACAACGACGTACCCGCGCCCGCACGCCGGGGCATCGGCCAGTTCTTCGGTACGCTGCTGATCGCGGCGGGTGTCCTGACGATTCTCCTTACTGTCGGCATCACCGCATGGAATCGCCATCAGCATGACGCCGAGACGCAAGCATTCCTCAGTCGTGTGACGACCCCGACCGCCCTGTCAACACCAGCAACGTCAGGGGCAGTAGTATCTCG
The DNA here is from genome assembly GCA_030947205.1 of Chloroflexota bacterium. Classification (GTDB taxonomy): domain Bacteria; phylum Chloroflexota; class Chloroflexia; order Thermomicrobiales; family JALYUS01; genus JALYUS01. The sequence continues at coordinate 898 of JALYXG010000611.1, read as the reverse complement.
CGTTCAAGCAACCCCGTTCCCGTCCACGATTTCCGGCGCGCTCGTCCCGGACACGGCCCGCACGCCGACCGCGAATGTCGGCACCCGCGCCGCGCAACCTGTCGCGACAACATCCAATGGCAAAGACCGGTCAATCATTGTGGCCGTGCCCGCCCCGATTGCGACTCCCGTAGCCACGTCAGCCGATACTGCCGCGCCGACCGATGCACCGGCGCCGACGCCGAAACCGAAAATGCCCAAACCGACCCACCTGACAATTCCAGCCCTTAAGGTGGATTCGGATGTGGTTGAGGTCGGTATCTCGCCGGTTGAGATTGACGGGCAGCAGGCATACATCTGGGATGTTGCGCCGTACGCCATCGGCCATAACTTTTCCAGTGCGGCTCCCGGTGAGGGGGAGAATGTCGTCCTCACCGGGCACGACGACTGGCAGGGCGAGGTTTTCAAGAACCTATACAAACAGAAAAAGGGCGATCAGTTGAGTCTCCAAGCGGGTGATCGCCAGATTGGCTACCATGTGGATGAAATCCTGCTCCTGCCCGAAGTCGGCGAGCCACTTGAAAAGCGCATCGAGAACGCCGCGTTTATCGGTACGACCGGCGACGAACGTCTCACTCTCGTCACCTGCTGGCCCTATAACGTGGATGATCACCGGCTGATCGTTATCGCGCGCCCGGATAAGTAGGGGTCGGGAAATAGCCAGTAGCCAGTAGTCAGTAGTCAGAACCAGGATGCGAGAAAGCCACGGCGCCCGATGTGCCGTGGCTTTGCTATACTTGGCATGAATGCCGACAGGGGTCGGCGTGTCACTCTGACTACCGACGACTGGCTACTGGCTACTGGCAACCATCTACTCCGCCTCTGGAGGCAAAGCATGAGCAGCGACCCGACGGAACTG
>JALYXG010000574.1 GCA_030947205.1 Chloroflexota bacterium | reverse complement strand
GCCGCTCGTCGAACCCATATTCACGACGCGGCCCCATCCCCGCTTCCGCATGGCGGGGATGAACGCTTTGGCACAAAGGAACATGCCGGTGAGGTTGACGGCGAGCACGCGGTTCCACGCTTCGACGCTCTGCACATCCAGCGACTCGCGCAGGATGATCCCGGCGATGCAGCAGAGAATGTCCGCTTGCCCGAAGGCATCTTCCACGGCCTCACGAAGGCTGTTGACCGACGCTTCATCCGCGACATCAACCGCGAATGCGCCACTTTGCCCGCCCGCCTGCCCGATCTGGCTGGCTGTCTCGCCCGCGCCCGTTGTATTGATGTCCGCGCATGCGACGGTCGCGCCATCTGCCGCCAACCGCAGCGCAATTGCCCGCCCGATCCCCGATCCCGCCCCCGTCACGATCGCCACGCGCCCGTCATGTCGCGCCATCGGTGTCATGCTCCTTCATCGTAGGAACGGCGGTCGAAGCTGGGGAGAACCGCAGAGAACGCAGAGACGAAAAAGAGAAAGAAGGAGGCGGAAGATCTGGCCAATGCATGCTCTTTTCCTCTGTGCCCTCTGCGTTCTCTGCGCCTCTGCGGTTCTCCCCGGTTTCTCTCCGATCGGTGCGCGCCGCTTCTCACGACGGTACTGCGGGGAGGGTGACGGTGAAGGTGCTACCGACGCCGAGGGCGCTTGCCAGCGCGATCGTGCCGCCCATCAGTTCGACGAGTTGCTTGGTGAGGGCGAGGCCGAGGCCGGTGCCCTGCTGCGTGCGTGCGTAGCCGGATTCTACCTGCTGGAATGCCTCGAAGACGATTGCCTGATGTTCCGGGGCGATGCCGATGCCGGTATCCGCGACGGTGATCGCGACAGTTCCCGGCCCGGTGCGGCTGGCCGCGAGGGTGATCGAGCCGCCGGGCGGCGTGAATTTGTGCGCGTTCGACAGTAGATTCAGCACGATCTGCCGCAGTCGGTCCCGATCGGCGATCACGTCCGGCAGGTCGTTGGGGAAGGCGAGCGAGACGCGTTGCGTTTTGGCGGCGATCAGCGGCGCGAGCATCCGCTCGACTGCCGCGATTTCCGGGGCGAGTGGGAAGGCAGTCCGGTCGAGCGCCTGGTGGCCCGCCTCGATCCGCGCGACATCGAGGATGTCGTTGACCATCAGCAGCAGGTGCTTACCGCTTTCCAGGATATCCTGATAGGCGAGTTCCTGCTCGTCCTCCGAGAGGATAACCTGATCGGCGAGCAGTTGGGCAAAGCCGATGATCGCATTCAGCGGTGTGCGCAATTCGTGGCTGACATTGGCGAGGAAGGCGCTCTTGTGCCGGTTCGCGGCGACGAGCGCGCTATTCTGCTCCTGCAACTGGGCGGTGAAGATCACCCGCTCCATGCTCGCGGCGGCCTGCCGCGCGAAGAGCTGCCCGCGCGCGAATTCCTCATCGGTGTAAGGCGCCATATCCCGCCGGATGAAGGTCAGCGCACCGGTCGCCCGGCCCGCGACAATCAGCGGCAACACCATAATGTGCTCGCGGATCGAGACATGATTCTCCTCGAAGAAGAAGATCGAGCGCGCGTCGTTCTGAGAATCGTTGACTACGAGTGGTTCCCGATGCTGTACCGCCGCGCCGGTCAACCCCTCCCCGATCGCGAGGGAAAGCGTCAACGGTTCCACCGCACCGTCCCTGAGAAAGACGAGGCACTGCAATGCGCCGTCTGCCGGATTGAGACGCCAGAGCGCCGTGCGGTTGTGCGGGAGGATCGCGAGCGCCGCCTCGGCGATGGCGCGCGCCATCGCGATCAGCGGGTTCTCCTGATCGTCGGTCGCGTAGCGGGCGAACCGTTCGCTGACGCGGAGCAGTGCCTGCAAGCCCTTCGCCTGCTCCTGGGCTGCCGCATACCGCCGCGCATTGGTGACGGCGATGGCGACCTGCGGTGCGAAGAGTTTCAGCAGATAAAGATCGTCCGGCGTGAAGGCGTCCGTGCCGGGACGTGCGAGGTAAAACACACCCACCGGGCGCTCGGCGATCAGCGGGACCATCAGCGCGCTCCGATGATGCGTGTGATGGTCGGGATGGTTGCGCGGCAGATACAGATCGCCCCGCCACTGGGGGGCGAGCAAATCGCCAATCAAAAACGACTCGCCCGTCCGGTAGGCGCGCCCGGTCAGGCTACCGTGGATGGCTCGCTCCTGCCCGAGGAGTTGGGTCGCATAATCCGAGTCGCCACGGACACACGCGATCTTCAGGACATCGCGGCCCGGCACATCGAGTGTGACCGATGCGCGTTCGGAAGGGACGAGGCGCCCGACCGCCGCGAGAATCTGATCGAGGAGCGCATCAAGGTCGAGCGAGGCGGCGACGGCGGCGCTCGTTTCCAGGAGCGTTGCCATCGCCGCCGCCTGCCGCTCCGGGGAGAGCG
>JALYXG010000570.1 GCA_030947205.1 Chloroflexota bacterium | reverse complement strand
AGAGGGGAAGAAAGCGAAATTTCTTTTGACTTCTCCTCTCTCCTTCGTGCTCTTCGCGCCTTCGTGGTTCAAATTCCCCGAAGGGTGGAGCGTGTGAGCATTGAGAGGGCGATGGGGCGGAATCGGTTGCGGGAAGGGCCAATAGTGCCGGTCCTCGCACCGCTCTGGTTGGGGTCGGAGGCGCCGGGGGTCGCGAATGGCCCGGCGACGCTCGACCGCGCGTTGCGTGCCCATCTCGCGGGGTGGGGACCGGACGGGATCGGCCCGCGCCTGCGCCCCTCGATTCGCCTCGACGGGCCGGAAGAAACACCGGCGGCGGGCGGCGATACGCACTTCAAGCACCTCGAAGCAGTTTCGGGTTTTTGTCGCACGCTGGCGGCGAGTGTCACCGAAACGGTGCGGGGGGGCGCGCTCGCGCTGGTGATCGGCGGCGACCACGCGATCAGCATCGGCTCGATCCCCGGCGCGCGGGCGGCGCTCGGCCCGGATGCACGGCTCGGCGTCATCTGGCTCGATTCTCACGCGGACCTCAACACCGCCCAGACGACACCGAGCGGGCACATCCACGGGATGCCGCTCGGCATCGCGCTCGGTCGGGAGCGGCACCCTGCCTTCCACATCACCGGCCCGCCGCCGTGGATTCGCGAGGAAGATGTGACGCTGATCGGCATCCGCCTGCTCGATCCGGGCGAACGATCGTATCTGCGCGAAAGCGGCGTGCGTGTCCATCCCGTCGAGGATGTGGACGCACGGGGGATGGCGACCGTCGTGCAGGAAGCGGTGGAGGCGATGGTGGCGTCCGGCGTGGACGCGGTACATGTCAGTTTCGATCTTGATGTGCTCGATCCGCTGGCGATGACTGCCGTCAACACGCCGGTGCCTGGTGGCGTGACCGTTTCGGCGTGCGCGGCGGCGCTCCGGTGTCTGCTCGACGCGCGCCTGCCCGTCGTCTCGGCGGACATCGTCGAACTCGACCCGACGCACGATCAGGAGTTCCGCGGCGTCCTCACCGCCGCTTACCTCACCGGCGTCCTCCTCGGTGCGACAACCCTGTAGGGAGCCACTCTGCTACACCCAGTCGTCGTCGAATTCCAGACCCATACCATCACTTGCCCGGTACGAGACCGGCGGGCCAGCGCCATGTGCGGTCCATCTGTTGCTCCTCCTCGCCCGTAGCATGTCGCCGTTCCTTATGACGAGTTCATACCACGCTTCCGCGGCACAATGTACGCCTTGGTAATCTAAGGATTCAGACTACGCCTCTGATCCGGTAGCGTGGGCTTTCCAGCCTGCGTTCTGCGAGAGGGAGACACAGGCTGAAGTCTGCATCACCGAAACCCGCGCGACGGGGCGCGTGCTATACTGGCGCGCGGAGGGGCGGTGTAGGCAAAGGACGAAGGAGTAGGAACGGCGCATGTTTTATCCGGTCTTCGCGGTCTTCATGATTCTCGTCGTGCTGTATATCGCGGCGGCCGTGATCGAGTACGGGGCGGCGCTTTCCGTCCGGGGGAGCGGGGGCATCCTGCTCCTGGCGGGCGCGCTCGTCCTGCTCGGTATCGCGCTCTGGTGGGCATCCGACGCCCTACGGGCCGTCTCGCCGACGCGCGGCATTGACCTCTTGCGGGCGGTCGTCTTTTTGCTGCTTTCCGGGCCGGTGCTCACCGCACCACCGCTCGCGGCGCAGACAGTCGGCGGTGGCACGACTGTCGTCTCCATCGGGCGATTCCGCCGTCTGATTTGGCGACCCGCCTCGATCATTGGCCTCGTCTTGATCGTCCTCTGGTTCCTTTCCTGACGCATTCGCGCCCGGTATCCTGACCGGGCGCTGTCTATCGCCGACTTGGAACCGCCACGATGCGGCAGGCGTTTTGTTCGTGAGGACAATCCAGTTCCATGCTGCTGCGTGGCGTCACATTTAGACGACCCAGCGCGTTCAGATTTGTAACAATGACCTGCAAAAGGGACCGCATTGCCGAACGGCCTGCAGGCACGCCGGTGATTGAAGGGGACAGAGATGAGTACTGGCCAGACACCGCCCGGCGTTCCTGTGGGCGATGGCGATGCGACGATGCCAAGGGCGAACCCGGACCGGCCACCGTCCACGCTGTTCGACGAGCGCTATCGCATCGAACGGATCATCGGGCAGGGGGCCTTCGGGCGCGTCTTCCTCGCCTTCGACACCCGCCTGCGGCGCAATATCGCCGTCAAGGAACTCCTCGCCGCGCGCAACAAGACGAATGCCACGACCTACGAGCAATATCTCGAACGCTTCCAGCGCGAGGCGCGGGCGGCGGGCGTGGTGCAGCATCCCAATATCGTCGCGGTCCACGAACTCGCTATTGACCCGGATGATAATCATTATCTGATGATGGAATACGTGGATGGAACGAACCTGCGCGACTTGCTGGCGCAAGTCGGCACCCTGCCGGTGGAGCGGGCGGTGACGATCGCGCTGGAGGTGGCACGAGCGCTCGAAGCGGTCCACGAGCAGGAGATCGTGCATCGGGATCTCAAACCCGCGAACATCATGCTGACGCGGCGTGGTGTGGCGAAGGTGACGGACTTTGGTGTCGCGCAGGTCGGTACCGAGAGCATGCGGACGCACGTCGTCTCCGGGCATCCGGGGACGCCGATCTACATGAGCCCCGAGCAGCGGAGCGGTTCCGGCTACCTCGACGGCCGGAGCGACCTGTACAGCCTCGGCTTGATTCTGTATGAGATGCTCGCGGGGGGGACGTACGCGCGCAAGCGGCAGCCCTTGAATATCGTCCGCCCCGATCTTGCGCCGCAGCTCATCGCGATCGTGAATAAACTAATGGCGGGGGACGCGAACGACCGCTATCAATACGCGGGAGAGGTCGTGGAGGCGCTGGGGACCCTCGGCGGCACGTACCCGACGTTCCCCACAGCGGAGGTGTCGCCATCCCCGATCGGAGACCCGCCCCGGCTCGGCGGGCCGGGATCGCAGGTGCCGCCGACCTTTCCGCCACTCGGCGTACCTTCCGTGTATGGGGGGGCGGCGAGTGACCCTCCACCGGGAGCGCCCGCGTCTACCGTCCTCACTCCGTCGCCCGCTACAGGTGGGGGCATGCCCCGGTATACCGCCGCGACAACGGCGAATCGCGCCGGGAGCAAACGCGTCCTGTGGCTCGGCGTCGCGGGGGGCGCTGCGTTAATCGCGGTCATCGGGTTGGTCGCCTTCATGCTCGCGGGGAAGTCAACACCCACGACCGCCACGGCATCGCCGCGCGGTGGAACGACCGTCGTGTCGCCCGTGGCGGGGACAACAGCGACAGGAACCGCAGGAACGGCGGTCGTCGGCTCCCCGGTGCCGGACACTGCCTACGTCGTCGCAGACGCGAAGAATTTGGTCACCTACGCATACCCGAAGGAGTGGAAGACGGGCGGCGTTACCGCTGGCGATGTGGACGTCGTGGCGGGGTACACGCTTTTCAATCCTGATGGACTTATTGTGGTCGCGAAGGAGGATGTAACCGCTTCCACGACGCTCGACGGCTATGTGGATGACTCGATCGCCCGTACGCTTCGCAAGGACCCCAATTGGAAGCCCGGGCCGATCAACAGGCAGAACGCGATGATCGCGGGGCAGGATGCCCGCGTCATTGACTTGCTCCAGCCGAGTACGTCCGATGGAGGCCTCGTCCCGAAGGGCGGCACGATTTACCAGTACTTCATCATCACGCTCCATGACAATCGGGCGTGGATTATCGGCTACGCGACCAATATGGACCAGAAAGACGTCCTGAAAAAACAGTACGATGTTGTCGCGAACACCTTCGCGTTCTGCCCGACGAGCGGCTGCGCGCGGCAACAGACGGTGCCGACGGTCGCGCCGGGACAAAC
>JALYXG010000558.1 GCA_030947205.1 Chloroflexota bacterium | reverse complement strand
ACGCGCTCAAGGTGCTCTGCTTCTCGATGCCAATTCAAGCGACGGGCCTCGTGCTGGCGGGCAGCCTGCGTGGTGCGGGCGACACGCGCTGGCCGATGTTCTCGACCGGCGCTTCGATGTGGCTTGTTCGCATCCCGGCGGCGTATCTTTTCGGTGTCGTCCTCGGACTCGGCATTCCCGGCGCATACCTCGGCCTGATCCTCGATTCAGCGGTCACCTCCGGCCTCAACCTGTGGCGTTACCGGACTGGTCGCTGGCAGACCGCGCGCAGCTTGAGCGCGGCGTCGGCGCGGTGAAGGAACCTCACCCCCCACTGCCCAGAGGGCACCCGCTCTCCATTGCGATGGAGAGGGGAGTGACCTCCGAGAAAACGGGGTGTTTGGAAAAGGCCACGGCACTTCAGATAAGGCACCCCTCTCCATCGCAATGGAGAAGGGCCGGGGGTGAGGTTTGATGGCAGTCGTTGGGCAACGAATGAGAATGCGCTGGCAGCCGATGGACGGGGATTGGCGCGTGTTCGGTGTGCGGTTGGTCATCCTGAATATCGGGCTGATGCTGTTCGCGGTCGCGCTCGTGCTCGGCTACCGCTCCGGACTTGGGCTGAATGCATGGAACATCTTCCAGATCGCCCTAACGAATTACATTCCGATCACCCCCGGTCAGATGTCCATCGCGGTCGGCGGTATCATGATCCTCGTCGCGTGGCGGGCGGGCATCCCGCCCGCGCTGGCGACGGTCTGCAATATGGTCTTCGTCGGCCTCTGGTTCGACTTCTTCGCCGCCCACATCCCGAAGGCGGATCGCCTCGTCGTCGCCGTGCCGATGCTGATCGGGGGTGTCGTCCTGATCGGGTGGGCGTCCGCGATCTATATCAAGGCGGGACTGGGCGCGGGGCCGCGCGATTCGTTCATGTTGGCGGTCGTCCGTAAGACGGGCTGGAATGTCGGCGTCGCGCGGTTCGCCATCGAAGGGACGGTCTTCGCGCTCGGCGTCGCGATGGATCGCTCGCAGGTCGGCATCGGCACATTGGCATTCACCTTCGGCATCGGCCCGATGCTCGCCTGGTCCTTCCGAGTGCTGCGCATCCCACCGGGTGGTCGGATCGCGCCAAGTGTGCCCGCCGTGCCGGTGACGGAATTGACGGCGGAGTAAGATAGACGGGCACAACCCTTGCACTGCGTCGTTGTTGACAGTGGAGAGACGCACGAAAGACAAAGGAGAGCACAATGGGTAGGGCGATCTGGATGGGCACGAAGTTCCTTGTCGGCGCATTGATCGGCGCGGTGATCGGCGCGACGGTCACGGCGTACGCGGCGGGCGCTGCCGATCCCACCGCGACCGGGGAGGGGATTGTGGACAACATCCGCGGGCGCATGAACGCGGCGAAAGCGGCCGGCGATGCCGCCGCGATGCAGATGGAAGCCGCCCTCACCCAGCAATTTCGCACCAAAGTTCACGACCCGGACGCCCTCAACCCACCCACCGCGCTGCACCCGAACGTCTAAACGGGGTTTACCGCAGAGACGCAGAGGACACAGAGAACGCAGAGGGAGAAATATAAGAACAAAAATCCTCTCCTCCTCTGTGCGCTCTGCGTCCTCTGCGTCTCTGCGGTTCAATCGGTTTCTGATGAGGAGGCGTGCGAGTGGCGCAAGCGATTCTGCCGATGGTGCTGCTGATTATGGACGGGTGGGGGGACGCGCCAGCGGGGCCGGGGAACGCCGTCACGCTTGCGGCGACGCCGACCTTCGATCGCCTCTGCGCGACCGCCCTGCGGAGCGAGTTGATTCCTTTCGGGCTCGAGGTCGGGTTGCCGGACGGGCAGATGGGCAACTCCGAGGTTGGCCATCTGAATATCGGAGCGGGCCGGGTCGTCTACCAGACGCTGACGCGGATTGATCGCGCGATTGAGGACGGTACGTTCTTCCAGAATCCCGTTCTGCGCAACGCGATGCGCGTGGCAAAAGAGAAGAACGTCACGCTGCATTTGCTCGGACTGATCGGGCCGGGCGGCGTCCACGCGCAGGATTTGCACCTGCTCGCGCTCCTGCGGCTGGCGAAGCAGGAAGGACTGGCGAACGTTGCCATCCACGCCTTCCTCGATGGGCGGGATACGCCACCCAAGTCGGCGCGCGAGTATATGCGACACCTGGAAGCCGAGATCGCAAAGATCGGCGTCGGCCGCATCGCCAGCGTTTCTGGGCGCTACTACGCGATGGACCGCGACAAGCGATGGGATCGGGTGCGCAAGGCGTACGACGCACTCGTGCTCGGTGCGGGCGAGACGGCGCGCACGCCCGATGAGGCGATTGCCCGCGCGTACGCGGCGGATGTGACGGACGAGTTCGTCCTGCCGACCGTGATGGCGAGAGAAGATGGCGCCCCCGTCGGCACGATCGCGGCCGGCGATGTGGCGATCTTCTTCAACTTCCGCTCCGACCGCGCCCGCGAACTTTCCCACGCGCTGGTGGACGACCAATTCGGCGGATTCCCGCGCGCTGCGCGCCCGCAGATCACCTTCGTGACGATGACTGAGTACGAGGCGAACCTGCCCGTCGCGGGCGTCGCGTTCCCGACGGAAAACATCGTCGAGCCGCTCGCGGAGGTGATCGCGGCGCATGGCCTCGCGCAGTTCCACGCGGCGGAGACGGAGAAGTACCCGCACGTCACCTTCTTCTTCAACGGCGGGCGCGAGGAGCCGTTTGCCGACGAGGAGCGGCGTTTGGTTCCCTCACCGAAAGTGGCGACCTATGACCTGCAACCGGAGATGTCGGCGGCCGCGCTGACCGATGGGCTGCTGGAGCGCATCAGCAGTGGCGGCTACGATTTCATCATCGTCAATTACGCCAACGGCGACATGGTGGGCCACAGCGGCATCTTGAGCGCGGCGATTCGCGCCGTGGAGACGGTGGACACGTGCCTCGGCCGCGTGGTGCCGGCGGTGTTGGCGCAGGGCGGCCTGGCGATCATCACGGCCGACCACGGCAACGTCGAGCAATTGGAGGACTACGCGACCGGCGGCCCGCACACCTATCACACGCTCAACCCGGTGCCCTTTATCCTGGTCGGGCCGGCCGGCTCGTCTTATCGGCAGGTCACCCTGCGCCGCGGGCGCCTCTGCGATGTCACGCCGACGATCCTCGATCTGCTCGAGTTGCACCCGGCGCGCGAGATGAATTGCGGCAGCCTGATCCTGCGCGAGGCGCCGGCTGACGGCGGCTGACGGCGGCCGCCCTTGCTCATCTGACGCTTGAGGATCCCTGCGGGGCGCGGCGTACGCAGCCCTGGTGAATGTTGCTCAGCGCGCCGTAAACGATCGTCGCGATCTGGGCGCGGATGGCCTGGTTACCGGCGCGGAAGTAGGGCCGATTCTGGGGGTCGCACGGCTCGCGATTGCCGCCGCAGTTGTAACCGTTGAGGGCCGCGTGGCAGAAGGCCGTCTCCACGAAGGGGTAGTAGGCCGTGCCCGGCGCGATGTCGGCGAACGTGCCCACGGGCGGGGTGACGAGC
>JALYXG010000402.1 GCA_030947205.1 Chloroflexota bacterium | reverse complement strand
TTCCATGCGGCAACAGCGGCGGTCACGGACCTGACGACGGGCCATGTCATTGATTTTGCCGCGTCGCTGCTGCCGTCCGAGCGTCAAACACGCGAGGATGTCGCGGCGACGCGGACGGCATATACCTACTGTGCGGCGGTGCGAAAGTTTTACAAACACCTCGTCGCGAACGATTATCATCCGTCGCTGTCGCTCGAAAAGATGGGATTGCAACTGGCCGGGCAGCAAACCGGATTCACCGCGCCGCCGCCGAACATCCGCACGCGTGACCTGAACCGCATCCTCGATTTCCTCGCGCGGCAGCCGAAGGAGGAAAAGCCGGAGGCGGATCTGCGTCGCCTCAAGGTCGCCGCGCTCGTCCGGTTTCTCTACCGCTCCGGCACGCGCGTCTCGGAGTGCTGCGCGCTACGTAGGGGCGACATTGATCTGGAGGACGGCACCGCGTTCGTCTTTCGCGGCAAGGGCGGTAAGAGCCGGCGCGTCTATTTTGACAACGAGACGGCGGCGGCGCTGCTGCGCTACTGGACCGCGCGACTGGACGGGACGCAACCCATCGCCCTCGCGACCTTGCCCGCCTTCAGCGGTCGCGATATGCCGGGAAAACCCGGCACGCGCATCACGCCGCGATCCGTCGAACGGATCGTCGCCGATGTGGCGCGGCAGGCGGGGATCGCCGCGCACATCACGCCGCACTCATTCCGCCACGGCCTCGCGACGCATCTCGTCGAGGGGAAAATCTCGGCCCCGGTCGTGCAGCGCATCCTCGGCCACGCAAATCTTGCGACGACGCAGGTCTACGTTCATCTTGTGGATGCCGAGGTGCGCGCCGACTACCAGGAAGCATTCGGCGAATATCGCCCGGAATCGGCAAGGGATCAATCGCTGGACAAGCCGACGAATGTGCAGTCCGACGCGCGCGTGATTAAGTGACCGATGCCCTGCCGCGCGTCATCCCTGGCCTTTGGGGCGCTGATCGGCATGAACGCCATTGATCGCGTTGCGGATGACGCGCTCGATGTCCGCCAGCGCAACGCGGCGCGGGTTGATGGCGATGTTGCCGCTCTTCATCGCGTCGGCGGCGATGTTGGCGACATGCTCCTCCGTCACGCCGACATCGGCGAGCGTTTCCGGGATGCCGACATCGCGGCTGAGGGCGCGAACGGCGTGAATGCCCGCCTGTGCCGATGGGTTCCACATCATCTGCGGGTTCCCATCGGACAACGCGCGACCGATCTCCGCGATCCTCGGCCCCGCGCCGATGGCGTTGTACTCCATCACGTACGGCAGGAGGATCGCGTTCGCGACGCCGTGCGGCGTGCCGACATACGACGTCACCGGGTGCGAGATCGCGTGGACGATGCCGAGGCGATTCTGCGAAAAGCCCATCCCGGCCATCGTCGCGGCGACCGCCATGAAGGCCATCGCCTCGCGGTTGCCGTTCGCTACGGCCGACCGCAGGTAGGTGCCGATCAGTCGAATGGCGTGGATGTCGAGCGCGTCCGCGAAGGGCTGCACATTCCGGTTGGTGTAGGACTCGATGGCGTGTGTCAGCGCGTCCATGCCGGTGGCGGCGATCAGCGGCGCGGGCATCTTCAGGAAGAGGTCGGGGTCAATGATCGCGACGCGCGGCACCTCGCGTGGCGAGGCGATAGACATCTTCCAGTGTCGCGCCTCGTCGGTGATGACGGCGAAGGGCGTCACCTCCGAGCCGGTACCACAGGTCGTCGGTACGCAGACGAAAGGCGGCAAGTCGGCGCGCACGGCGTCCGGCTTGCTCTCGTAGTCGCTGATCGCGCCGCCGTTGGTGGCGAGGATGCCGACCGCCTTCGCGACATCCATCGGGCTACCGCCGCCAACCGCGACGATGGCATTGCAGCCGCCGGACCGATAGATGGCGAGCGCGGCGTCCACCGTGCCGATGCTCGGATTCGGCTCGACCGCATCAAAGACGGTTGCGGTGATGTCCGCCGCCGCGAGGCTCGCGAGCACGCCATCGAGCAATCCCGCGCCGACGACGCCGCGATCCGTGACGACGAGCGCCGCCGTGCCGCCGAGCGCCGCGACCTCACGGCCCGTTGCCTGTACCGTGCCACCGCCGAAGATGACGCGCGTCGGCGCGTGGAAGACGTAGTGCGTATTCAGGTCCATCGTTGTGATCCTCCCGCGATGCGTCGGACAGCATATCGGGCATCATGCTAGCGCATTTGGGAGCGTGCTGCATCCCATTCGTTGGTAGCGTACTCCCTACTTTCCCTTGTCATACCCGGTCAGTTCGACGTAGCCTGAGCCAGTGATTGGTGCGCCTGCTTTTGTGCCCGTGATCGTGCTGTCACCTTCCCAGTAGATGACGCTCGTTGACTTGCGGGTGTCCAGTTCCGCGTTCGGGATGACCGGGGTGTAGGTGAGGTCCATCGCCGGGACATCGCCCTTCGCCGCGATCGTCACGCGCCATATATTCGGATAGGTGATGCCGGTCGCGGGGCTGGTCCACTTGCCGAGCGGCGTGATCGAGAACTGATCCTGCGAGAGTTCAATCGCGGGGACGGGCCGCGTCGGTGTGCAGTCATGTGTGCAGGGCGGGACGTATTCGCCGAAGGTCTGGAGAATCGTGCCGGAGGCATCGCGGAGGTTGTAGATCATCATCTCGCTGTTGTCGTCGAGTTGGGTGCTGAACCAATCCCAGCCGCCGTTTGTCGGCAGGAAGTTGCCCCATTGATGGTCGAACCAGAGCGTACCGCCGACGATCGGCTTGACCGCCCCGCCGACGGTGATCGTGCCGCCCGGCTGCATGCGGGTGCGACTGTAATAGTAGCTGCTGCCGCCCGGCCCGTAGCTGAACTGCCCGCCCCCCTGGAGGACGGGGCCTTTCGCGTCGGTCGCCGTGACATCAATCGCATAGGCGTCCGTGGTCATCCTGGCCTGAAGATGATCGTTGCCGCCGAGGCCGCGCATCGTCCAGTCGTTGACGCGGAGATCAAAGCCGTTCGTGCCGCCGAAGGCGACCGTGCGCGCGAGGCTTGACGCCTCAGCGAAGGCGAACGCGTGCGTTTGCGCGTCAATGACCGCGAAATGGGCAGCGTAGCCAATTGGGAAATCCGCCCGGCTGCCCTGGAAAATGACGTATTCGACGCCGTAGCGCGCACCGTCGGCGGTTTCCACATGCCCGGTGAAATACCACCACTCGGTGATGACGGGATGGGGCGCTTCATCTTCGGGGAAGCGGACGACTGTACCGGGCACGGGGCCGGGCGTACTGGCGGGAGCCGTCGCCGCAAGATTCGGCTTCGGCGTTGGGAACGAATCGGCGACACTGGAACCACCGCAGCTAGTGAGCGCAAGGAGGAGCATGATGAAGAGAACAGGATGCCACCGACGCAGTTGGACGGGCCTTTTTCGGTGGTAGCAGGCTTTCCAGCCTGCCTCTTGTTTCTGGAACGGCAGGCTGGAAAGCCTGCTACCACCGGAGACTTCTCTTGGGAAGAATGGGAATGGACGCATGACGGGGTCTCCTTCTGGCGTTAACGAGGGCTGACTGGCTCTTGCTCACGGTCGCGGATGCGCTCCGCCACCGGATCGTCGTCGAGCGAGCCTTCGAGGGCGAGTGCATGGCGGGGCAGGAAGCGCAGAAGCCAGTGCGGCGCGTACCAGTTCCAGTGCCCCAGAAGGCGCATCGTCGCGGGGACGAGCAGGGCGCGCACGACCGTCGCGTCCACCGCGACCGCG
>JALYXG010000052.1 GCA_030947205.1 Chloroflexota bacterium | reverse complement strand
TCCTTGAACTCCTCCCGCACCGTGAACGTGCCGTCCCTATTGTCCTTCACTGTGAAGTCGCGGTTATCGGTGTCTGTCGCCCAGACGTTGCCGCATGTTCCACCGTCGCCGCTGGTGCTTGCGAAGGGGCCAAAGTGCTGCGTCTTGCCTTCCGCGCCCACACTGGTCGCAGAAACCAGCAACATACCCAAAACCATGAAGAGACCGAGACATTTCCGTACCATGATTCTCCCCCTCCCGCGCGGTTCCCCGCGCTCCACCATTACAGCGAAGATGATCTACGTCGCCGACCTGTACCCGTCATCTCCCAACCCACGCGCACAACGCATAACATTTTCGTAGTATCTGTCGGCTTTGAACATAGTACGTCGAACTCGCCTTTTGTCAACAGCAGAGCTGATTGCGACGCACACCGTGTGGGGTCTCGGCGACGGGAGATACCGGAGCCAAAACGAAAGGGGCACCCACAAAGGATGCCCCATCCATCAGCGACGAGATACTTCGCGCTCAATCCTCACGCTGCCCCGAGGGCGCATGCAGTTCTTCGTTACGCACCGGCTTCGCGGAACTCGCCTTCGATGGTGTCGTCCGGCGGCGTGCCGGGCTTGCCTTCCGCACCGGGCTGGCTGTTCATCGCCTGCCCAATTTTGCCGAGGGCCGTGTCGAGTTCGGTCTGCGCGGTCGCCATCTTTGTCGCGTCGTCACTGGTCAGTGCATCATTCGCGGCGCGGATTTTGTCCTCGACCTCGGTCTTGACGGCGGCTTCCACCTTGTCGCCGAACTCCGACAGGCTCTTTTCGGCGGTGTAAACGCTCGACTCGAGATGGTTGCGCGTCTCGATCTGCGCACGCCGCTTTTGATCCTCCTCAGCGTGCGCCTGCGCCTCGTTGACCATCCGCTTGATCTCCGCCTCCGAGAGGCCACTGGACGCGGTGATCGTCACGCTCTGCTGCTTGCCGGAGGCCGTGTCCTTCGCGGACACGTTGACGATGCCGTTCGCGTCAATGTCGAAGGTCACTTCGATCTGCGGCATGCCGCGCGGGGAGGGAGGGATGCCATCGAGAATGAACTTGGCGAGCGTCTTGTTCTCGCCAGCCATCGCCCGCTCGCCCTGCAGGACGTGGATTTCGACCTGCGGCTGGTTGTCCGACGCCGTGCTGAAGACCTGGCTCTTGCGTGTCGGGATCGTCGTGTTCCGTTCGATCAGCGGCGTGGACACGCCACCGAGCGTCTCGATGCCGAGCGTCAACGGCGTCACATCGAGCAGCAGCACGTCCTTCACTTCGCCGCCGAGCACGCCCGCCTGAATTGCCGCGCCGAGCGCGACTACCTCGTCCGGGTTGATCGTCCGGTTCGGCTCCTTGCCGAAGAACTTGCCGACCCGCTCCTGCACCGCCGGCATGCGCGTCTGCCCGCCGACGAGCAGCACCTCGTCCACCTTGTTCGGCTGCAAATCAGCATCCTTGAGCGCGGCTTCCATCGGCTTCAGCGTCGCATCTACCAGTTTACCGACCAACTGCTCCAACTTGGAGCGCGTCAGCGTCACATTGAGGTGCTTCGGGCCGGTCGCGTCTGCCGTGATGAAGGGGAGCGAGACGTCCGTCTGCTGCGTGGACGACAGTTCGATCTTCGCCTTCTCCGCCGCCTCCTTCAGCCGCTGGAGCGCCTGCCGGTCGGTGCGGAGATCAATGCCGTTGTCGCGCTTGAACTCGTCGGCGAGCCAGTTGATGATCTCCTGATCGAAGTCGTCGCCGCCGAGATGCGTATCGCCGTTCGTCGCCTTGACCTCGAAGACGCCCTCGGAAATGTCGAGGACCGAAATGTCGTACGTGCCGCCACCGAGGTCGTAGACGGCGATCTCCTCGTCCTTTTTCTTGTCCAAACCATAGGCGAGCGACGAGGCCGTCGGCTCGTTGATGATGCGCGAGACTTCCAAACCGGCGATCCGGCCGGCGTCCTTGGTCGCCTGCCGCTGCGCGTCGTTGAAGTACGCAGGGACGGTGATAACCGCCTTGTCCACCTTGTCACCGAGATATGCTTCGGCGTCGGTCTTCAGCTTTTGCAGTATCATCGCGGAGAGTTCCTGCGGCGAGTAGGTCTTGTCGCCCATATGCACCTGCACGTCGCCATTCGCGGCGGCGGAGATTTTGTACGGGACGAGTTTCGCGTCGCGCGCGACCGACGGGTCGCTGAACTTGCGCCCAATGAACCGCTTCACCGAGGCGACGGTGTTTTCCGGGTTCATGACAGCCTGCCGCTTCGCGAACTGGCCGACGAGCCGCTCACCCGCCGGGGTCATCGCGACGACGGAGGGCGTCAGCCTGCTCCCCTCAGCATTCGGAATGACCGTCGGCTCGCCGCCTTCCATCACCGCCATCACCGAGTTCGTCGTCCCAAGGTCAATACCGATTGTTCGTGCCATTGTTGCGTTCCTTTCAATCACGAGTAGTCAGTAGTCAGTAGTCAGCAGTCAGAATGTCATGGTCAGCAGCCGGTAAGTGCAACACGCGTGGCGCCTTTTCGACTGACTACCGATTACTGACTACTTTTCCCCACTTTCACCAATGCCGGGCGGATGACATTGCCGTGTACGGTGTAGCCGCGGCGCAGTTCAGCCACGACGAAGTCGCCGCCGTCGCCATCCACCAGTACCGCTTCGTGCAGGGCCGGGTCGAACTTCTGACCGGCCGCCGCGATTGGCTGTACGCCTTCGCTTTCCAGCACATTGCGCAGTTTGTGGGCGACGAGCGCAACGCCATTCAGCCATGCTTCGTGCTCGGCGCTCTTCGGCACATTCGCCAGCGCGAGGTCGAAATCGTCCAGCACCGGCAGCACCTTGGCGATGACGATCAACCCCGCCATCTGCGCGTCGCGCTGCTTCTCCTGCTCGACGCGCCGCTTGTAGTTGAGAAATTCGGCGCGGGCGCGCTGCCAACTATCGAGCAATTCGGCGCTCCGGGCACGCTCGGCTTCCAACTGCACGGCGGGATCGTCAGAAACCGGCGCGGCGGGCGCTGCTTCGGGCGACGCGTCGTTTGGCGCGGTCGCCCCCTGATCCACGGTCTGTTCTTCGCTCATCTACTGCCATCCTCTTTCTGGTGGTAGCAGGCTTTCCAGCCTACCTCCCCGGCGAGACGGCAGGCTGGAAAGCCTGCTACCACCGGGTAATCGTCACATCTCAAGACGCGGGTCACGCGTCGTGTACAACTCCGTCAGCAAATCGCTCAATACCTGCGAGACGTATCGCACGGACGAGATCGTCCGCTCGTAATACATCCGCGTCGGCCCGAGCACGGCAACCATGCCAGTCACTTCGGACGGGATGCCGTACGTCGCCAGCACGATCCCGAAGTCCCGCAGGGCGTCCCACTGATTCTCCGCACCGATAATCACCTGCACGCTGTTCACCTGGTCCGCACCCTCGGTCGCGACGAGCAACTGCGGCAAGAGCGCCGTCAAGAGCGCGCCACCGCGTAGTAACTCCACCAGCCGCCCCGCCCGCTCATGCCCGTCGAACTCGGGCTGCTGTAGGACATTGCCGAGACCGTCGTGGACAACCTCCGCACTCATCGCTTCTTCAAGGTTCCGCAACATGCGTACCGCCTCATCGGCGACTACGCGGTCAATGCCGGTCGTGTGCTCGGCGGCTGTCGCGATCTCGGCCCGACCAAGGTTCGCCAAGTGCGCGCTGGCATTGTCCGCGACCGCGCGCAACGCCGTCTGATCGAACGCCGCTGGCAGCGTGACCATCGCCTGCCGCACTGCCCCCTCGCGCGTGACAAGGACGAGCAGCGCGGTCTTCTCCTGCACGGCGATCAGTTCGACATTCTTTACCTTCGGCAACCGCGCGCGCGGCGTCGTGACGACCGATACATTGCCCGCCACGCGCGCCAGCACCGACGCCGCCAGTTTCACCCACTCGTCGAGATGCACTTCCACCTGGTGGAACTGATGCCGGATCAGCATTTGTTCGTTGGTCGAAAGGCTCGGCTGGTCCATCAGCCGCTCGACATAGTAGCGATAGCCCGCATCTGTCGGCGTGCGACCACCCGAGGTGTGCGCCTGCTGAATAAAGCCGAAGCGTTCGAGCAAAGCCATATCGTTGCGGACCGTCGCGGTCGAAATATCAAGCCCGCCGCGCTCCACGACGGTCTTCGAGCCGATAGCACGCATCGTTTCGGTATATTCGCGCACCAGCAGGCGGAGAATTCGCTCCTGCCGCTGGCTCAATCGCATCGCATCCACGTCCAACCCCCGATTAGCACTCTCGTCTCCCGACTGCTAACATCGAGACAATACCACTTGACACAGCCCATGTCAAGGCGTTGTCATACATTATGTCAACTCTATCGCTAGCGATTCCCGCCATCTTCGCGTACCATTGCGCACCTAAACCGCACGCGATGAAAGGCGATGCATGAACGCGATCCCATCCCTCACCGATGAACAGCATGTCCTGCCTCGGAGCGCGCGTCGCACTGATGCGGGCCTCCTGACGCTCGGCAACGTCCCGCTAACGACCTTCGCCTTGCGATACGGCACGCCGCTCTATCTGTTCGACGACGAGCATCTGCGCGCGTCGCTCTGGCGCTTCCGTCGCGCCTTCGGCGAGCGGTTGCCCGCGCCCGCGACCTTCACGCTCTCGTATGCCTCGAAAGCCTTCCTCTGCACCGCGCTCGTCCAGATTCTTGCAGAGGAGCGCGTCGGGC
>JALYXG010000534.1 GCA_030947205.1 Chloroflexota bacterium | reverse complement strand
GGGCAGCACCGCGTGCGCGCCTTCAACAATACCAACGAAGTTGCGCAGGAGGCGCAATCCCGCCGCGCCGCTCTTCTCCGGGTGGAACTGCGTGCCCATCACATTGCCGCGCGCGAGGACGGAGGCGAAGTTGACACCGTACGCCGTCTCGCCCGCTCGCCACGTTGGGTCGGCGATGTCGCAGAAAAAGGAGTGGAGGTGATAAAAGGGCGTCAGATCTGCGATGCTGTCCCAGAGCGGATGCTGTTGCGTCTGACGCACGGCGTTCCAACCCATGTGCGGCACGATGATCCCTTGCGGCAGCCGCCGCACCGCACCGGGTACGACGCCGAGGCAGGGGTGTGTCTCGCCTTCTTCGCTGCGGTCGAGTAGCACCTGCAAGCCGACGCAGATGCCGAGAAAGGGCGTCGTGCCTCGGTCAATCACCTCGTGAATGATCGAGACAAGTCCGCGCGCTTCCAGCCCGCCCATTACGTTCGCCGTCGCGCCAACGCCGGGCAGTACGACGCCAGGCGCCCGTCGGATCACGTCATGGTCGGCAGTGATGACGACATTTGCCCCTTCATGCTCGAAGGCATTGCGTGCGTTCGCGACATTGCCGCCGCCATAATCGAGGATCGCGATTGGCTCCATACCTCACCCCCAACCCCTCTCCATCGCGATGGAGAGGGGAGCAATAGCGGATTGTTACGGTCATTTATCGCATGAATCGCGCGGCGCGGCTAGCGGCGCGACGGGTAAGCTGCGGGTTTCTTCCGGGTAGCGCAGGCTGAAGCCTACGCTACCCGTCCAGCGCGCGGAGCGTCACCGCGACGCCCCGCGCGAGGGCGGCAAGGTCGTAGCCGCCTTCGAGTAGCGCGACGATGCGGCCGTCGCAGCACTCGTCCGCCCACGCGACGACGCGCTCGGCCATCTGCCGGAAACCGTCGTCCGTGACGAGCATCCCGGCGAGCGGGTCGTCCTCGGAGGCGTCATATCCGGCGGAAATGAAGATTAATTCGGGCTGGTACGCGCGGACGAGCGGGCCGATCAGGTCATCGAAGACGCGCAAGTACTCCGCATCGGTGGAGTGCGCCGAAAGCGGGATATTGAGCGTATACTCCTCCCCCGCGCCCGCACCGCGCTCCGCCGACAGACCGCTCATTGGGTAGAGCGGATATTCATGCACCGAGACAAAGAGGACGTGCGGGTCTTCGTAGAAGATGTCGTTCGTGCCGTTGCCGTGGTGGACATCCCAGTCAATAATCGCGACGCGTTCGAGGCCGTAGCGATCCCGCGCGTGCTGCGCGGCGATGGCGACGTTGTTGAAGAGGCAGAAGCCCATGCCCGTTTCGGCGGTCGCGTGGTGGCCGGGCGGACGGGCAAGCGCGAAGGCGCGTTGCGCTTCGCCCGTGAGCACGGCATCCACGGCGCGGATCGCACCTCCGGCGGCAAGTAGCGCGACATCGAACGACTCCACCGAGACGACAGTACTCGGTTCGAGCCAGCCGCCACCCGCCGCGCAGAACCGCTCCAACGACTCCACATATGCCGCGTTGTGTATCCGCGTGATCGCCGCGCGCGGGGCATTCGCGGGCGTGAGGAGCGGGCGATCCGCGAGCAACCCGTCCGCTTCGAGGCGCTCGATGATCGCCACGAGGCGTCGCTCCGTTTCCGGGTGCGGGCCGGTGTGGTGGTCGAGATAATGGTCGCTGTACACAATCGGCGTGCGGTTCATTGGGGGGAGTTTCACACGGCGTCGGTAGCGCGTCAATGCCGGGATAGGGCGGTCGGCAGTCGGCGTGGGAAGACAGGATGCAGTGAAGGCTTGTTCGGATCTACTGCCTGCTGCTTGCTGCCTACGGTACAATAACGGCGTGGAAAGCAGCAGGCTCTCCTGTCATACCGGGCATACGATGCATCGGGGGCTGAGGTGCGGCAGCGCAACGGCATAGTGCTCAATCTCCCACGAATGTTATCGGCGCGCGCGCCGGTGTACCGCTACGGGCTGGCAATCGTCGCCAGTCTGATCGCGATACTCATCTCGCACTTTTTCCACGGATTGTTCGATGGGGCGCCGTTCCTGCTCTACTTCGCGGTCGTCATCGGCAGCGCCTGGTATGGCGGTTTGGGGCCGGGGATGCTCGCGACGTTTGTGGGCGCAGCCGCGAGACTCTATTTTTTTCTCATACCGACCTATTCCTTCTCGGTGAGCGATGCGCGCAGCGCGTTCCAAGTGTCGCTCTTTATCGCCATCGGCCTACTGACCAGTTTCCTGAGCGGTGCGCGCTTGCGGGCGGAGGAAGGGCTGCGGCAATCGCGGGATCAACTCATGGCCGTCCTCGGCGGTGTCGCCGATGGCATTACCGTACAGCAAGTGGGCGGCTCGGTGATCTACGCCAATGACGCCGCCGCGCGCGACAGCGGCTACTCATCTGCTGCGGCGTTGCTGGCGGCAACGACCGACGAAGCGCGCGGGAAGTTCGACATCACGGACGCGACCGGGGAACCGGTTGAGGTCGCCCGATTGCCGGGCCGACGGGCGCTCAACGGTGAGCAATCGCCGGAGATGATCGTGCGCTCCCGCTCCCGCGAGACGGGCGAGGAGCGCTGGAGTATCGTCCGGGCGACGCCGATCTTTGACGGGCAGGGGAATGTGCATCTCGCGGTCAACATCTTCCGCGACATCACGGAAAGCCGACGGGCCGAGGAGGCGCAGCGATTCCTCGCCGAGGCGAGCGCGCTGCTCGCCGGTTCGCTCGACTATGAAACGACGTTGCAGCGCGTCGCCCAACTCGCCGTCCCCCACATCGCCGATTGGTGCGCCGTCGAGATCGTTGACGGCGATACGTTCCAGCCTGTTGCAGTTGCCCATGTTGATCCGGCGAAGATCGCGATGGCCGGCGAATTGCGGCAACGCTACCCGCCCGACCCGACCGAACCGGGCGGCATCCCAGAGGTCATCCGCTCGCGCCGGGCCGTGCTTGTGCCGGAAGTGACGGACGCGATGCTCGTCGCGGGCGCGCGGGGCGAGGAACACCTGCGACATCTCCGCGAATTGGGGATGCGGTCGGTGATGATCGTCCCGCTCGTCGCGCGGGATGTGGCGCTCGGCACGCTCTCGTTCATCGCGGCAGAATCGGGTCGCCGGTACGACACGGCGGACCTCGCGCTCGCCGAGGAAATTGCCCACCGCGCCGCCATCGCCGTGGACAACGCGCGGCTCTATCACGAGGCGCAGGATTCTGAGGGGCGATTCCGCGCGCTGTTCGAGGGCGTCGGGGACACGGTCGTCGTCCTCAGCCCGAGCGGGCAGTACCTCGACGCGAACCCCGCCTTCACAGAGCTATCCGGCTACAGCGTCGCGGAGTTGCGGCAGATGCACGTCGGCGATCTTTCCGCCGACCCCGAGCGGGCGCGGCAGTCGCACGGGGATTTCGAGGCAACGGGCGTTTGGCGCGGCGAGTCCGAATGGCGGCGCAAGGACGGCACGATCGTGCCGGTCGAGGGCTATCTGACGACGGTTGCGCTGCCGACCGGCCCGGTCTACCTCGGCACCTGGCGGGACATCTCCGCACGCCGGGCGCAGGAGCAAATGCAGCGCGATTTCATCTCGATGATCACCCACGAACTGCGCAACCCCCTCACCTCGCTGAAGGGGTATGCACAACTGATGCAGCGCCGCACCAGCTACGACGGGCGCGGCATGGAGGTGATCGTCAGCCAGGCGAACCTGCTGGAACGGCTCGTGGATGACCTGCGCGACGTGGCGCGGCTGGACTCGCGGCGGCTCGACCTGAACCGCTCCGAAGTGGATCTCGTCGCGCTGGCGCGCCGCTCCTTCGAGCAGGCGCGAGCGCTGGTCAAGGGGCACCGGTTGCTCGCGGATCTCCCAGACCAGCCACTCGTCGGCTGGTGGGACGGCGACCGACTGGCGCAGATCATGCTGAATCTGCTTTCCAACGCGATCAAATACTCCCCGGACGGCGGCGACATCCGCCTGTGCGTCGAGGATCGCGGCGACGAGGCGCGCGTTTCGGTGAGCGATCAGGGAATCGGCATCATCCCGGAGGCGCTGCCGCAGTTATTCGGCCGCTTCTACCGCGCGGAGGGCGCCCTGACGCTCGGTGCGCAGGGATTGGGCCTCGGCCTCTACATCACCAAGGGCCTGGTCGAGGCGCATGGCGGTCAAATCTGGGTGGACTCCACTGTCGGCACAGGCAGCACCTTTGTCTTTACCCTTCCCTACGCCCAGCCGCCATCGGCAGAGTTGTTGCACAGTTCGGATGCGGTACGTCCATGACGAAGATCGCCGTCCATACGCCCATCACCGGAAAGATGTGATCCTTCGCTACTTCGCTACTTCGCTACTTCGCTCACCGCGCTGTCCGAAGTCGGCGTGGGTCGTGATACGTGGAAAAGTTCTGCCAGCAGTTCATACGAGTGCAGCCGCTCCGCGTGCGCGTGGATCATCGTCGTGACCATCAGTTCATCGGCCCCGGTCTGCGCGAGTAATTCATCCAGTTGTGCGCGCACGACCGACGGGCTGCCAATTACATGGCGCGCGCGGGACGCCTCGACTTGCGCGCGTTCCATTGGGGTGTAGGGATACGCCTGCGCCTCCTCCACGCTGGGCAGCAGGCCGGGCTGACCGCTTCGCAGCCGCAAAAAGGAAAGGGCCGACGATGACGCCAACGCGTCGGCGCGCTCATCCGTGTCGGCGCAAATCACCGAAAGGGCGAGGATCGTTTTCGGCTCCGGGAGCGATTCGGAGGGCGAGAACTGCTCCCGGTAGAGCGCCATCGCCTCTGCCGCGCCGTCCGGGCTGATGTGCCGGGCGAAGGCGAATCCCATGCCGAGTGCGGCGGAGACTTGTGCGCTGTAGTCGCTCGATCCGAGCAGCCAGACGGGTGGCAGCGGCACATCAATCGGCACGGCCCGCACCGACTGGAACGGGTGGCCCTCCGGGAATTGATCGTGCGCAAAGGCGAGTAATTCCCCCAGTTGCTCCGGGAAGTCGTCCGCGCGCAGGGCTTCGCGCGAGCGACGGAGCGCGAAGGCGGTCATCTGATCCGTGCCGGGGGCGCGGCCGATGCCGAGATCAATCCGCCCCGGGTGAAGCGCTTCGAGGACGCGGAAGGTCTCGACGACACGTAGCGGCGCGTGGTTCGGCAGCATGATGCCGCCCGAACCGACCCGCAAGTGCGTCGTCTCGCGGGCGACCGCACCGATCAGGACTTCGGGTGCGGAACTGGCGATGCCGGGCATATTGTGGTGCTCGGCGAGCCAGTAGCGCGTGTAGCCGAGTCGGTCCGCCAACCGCGCGAGATCAATCGTGTTCCGTACCGCCTGGGTGGCCGATGAGCCGGTCCCGACGGGCGAAAGGTCGAGGATAGAGAGTGGTAGTGCCATAAGGCCCGAATCCTCCGTCGTTCAGCGATGCTCTGAATATCCCGATACGCGCACGCGCGCATCCCGCAAACATGCTTCGCCGTATACGTCATTTAACCGGGCACATCGCCCAATTTGCCGCGATCGCGCAAATATCGCTCGAATGCATCCCGCGTCCTGACACCGTGATACAGGACGGCATCGTAGACATCCACACTCGCCACCCCCCTGCCGTACGACGGCGAGCGATGCCAGAGGTCTTTGAGCAAAAGGATGGCGCATCGGGTCTCCGGTGTGAGCTGTCGGTCCATCGTGGCGGCAAGGGCGGCTTCCTTGCGGGGTGCATCGTCCGGCAGGAACCAGAGGTCGAGCTTCCACTCACGTTCCATGGTGGCGCGATACCGGACGCCCCAATAGTAGCCGTCCGGGAAGGCGGGCGTCCTGTTCGGGCCGGACCAGTTGTCAAAGTTCAGACGCACGACGCGCGGATGCGACGCGAGCGGTCGAACCGCAGCGAAGGCACGGTCGGCGCTGAGCGAGGCGCAGTACACGTAGAGGTCAATGTCGCGCCATACCATCAGGCCGAGCGCGTAGCTGCCAATCGCCGCCACCTCGCCCGCGTGCCCAAGATGTGCGAGGATGTCGAGGTCGCTCAAGACTGCGGACGCTTCGGATTGCAGGGCGTCCTGGCGGGCAAGGAGATCGGTGGCGACGGTCGCTTCCATTTCGGCACCCTCCTCAAACGCGTGGACAGCAGACAGTGAGGCGCTACCGACCCACTATACGCGAGGATGCGCATTCCGCCACGGCGGATGCAAGGCGCGGGCCGACGAATCCACCGGAATGCGGATACGCCGCAGACGAAAGGGATGTGCGATGACCGATGCCGAAATGCGCGTGTTGGTTGATCTTGACTGGCTTGACCGCGAAACCGCGCCACTGCTGATTGACGCCCGCCCCGCCGACGCATACGCGCGGGGGCATCTGCCAGGGGCGATCAACCTCGATACCTTTTTCTACGTCAACGAGCATACCGACCCGGAGGGATTGCGGACAATCGAGGCGGACTGGGCACAGATGCTCGGTGCGGCAGGGATTACACCCAGCGATACCGTCATCTTCTACGACGAGGGCACGCAGAACTACGCCCCGCGCGGGGCGTTCATGCTCCGCTATCTCGGCCACGATGCGAGCTATGTACTGCACGGCGGGATCGCGGGCTGGATCGTCGCCGGTCGCACGGTGACGACGGAGCTACCGACGCGGATACCGCCGCCCGGCGTCACGTACCCCGCTCACCCGCGTAGGGGGATGATCGCCACGGCAGACGAGGTCGCGGCGGCGCTCGATGATCCTGCTGTCGTCGTCCTGGATGTGCGGGCCGAGGGCGAATATCTCGGCACGTTGGCGATGCAGGGCAATCCGCGACTGGGGCGGCTACCCGGCGTCGCCTACGTGGAGTGGACGAGCCTGCTCGACAACATGGAGCGGTACAAGGACGCGGACGAGATGCGCCGCATCCTCGCCGCAGCGGGTGTCGTGCCGGAGAAAGAAATCATCATCTATTGCCAGCGGAGCCACCGGGCGACGAATACCTACGCAGCGCTGAACTCGCTCGGCTACCCGTATGTCCGCGTCTACCCCGGATCATTCTACGAGTGGTCGCGGCGAGAAGATTTGCCCATTGAACAAGCGGGAGATCGCTAGCCCGCCGCCACCAATACTTTGTTGGCAAAAGTGCGAAGAAAGGTGTGCGAAGAAACGGGCGGGAGCGCGGCAGCACCGCTGCCACGCTCCCGGTTCGGTGTCCGGCCGTGTGCCTATCGCGACGGCACATCAACCGCTTTCGTGAAGATGTCTTGGTCATTCGATGTGACACCGCTGACGTCGGTCGAGGTGCAGGCTTTCGGTGGCACGCCCACGGCGCCGGTTCCCGGGCAAAGGAACAAGTCCGGGCTGCGTGTGTCCATCCAGATCGGGTGTGC
>JALYXG010000520.1 GCA_030947205.1 Chloroflexota bacterium | reverse complement strand
TGCTGCGGTCGCGGCGCCGGCGCATAATCGGGCCGCGCGCCACGGCGGTACGAGGTATAGGGCCCCTGCGGTGCGAATGGCAGCGGCAGTTCGTTCGCGACATAGAGGAGCAAGGCGCCGCCGAGGGCGACGACGAGGTATGCGAGCGCCTGCGGGAGCGCACCGCCGCCCCGGATCAGGAGCACCAGCACCGCCTCGACGACCAGTAGGACGACCATCGCGCAGCGGATCGGCACAATGCGCGCACTCGGCGTCAGCCAGCGCGTCACCGCGCCGCCGCACCAGAACACAAAGGTGATCAGCCACGCGCCGCCGACCCCCGGCGTCGCGAGCAGATACAAACTGCCGACGAGGAAGACGACAGCGAACGGGAGATCGAAGCGCACCAGCCGTGACTGCTGCTCCGCGAAATCGCGCGGGCCGGGCGACAGGATGACGATTCGCCGCACCAACGAGCGCGACTCCGCCGGGCCGGGCGGTCGGACGAGCACAAACCGCCACAGCCGACCAAGCACCGCGACTCCCGCCACTGTCAGGAATGCAATGCTCACGAGCATGGCGATTGTCCGTCCAATCATGGCCCCTACCCCTTCCCCGTTGACCGCAAAATTGCCCGCGTGCATAGAACGTACACACAGTGTAAACGTGTACGTACAGGCTGTCAAGTATCCGCGTGCAGTTGAGTAGTTTTCGTAGGATTCGCTTATTCTGTTGTGGGTTAATGAGTGCGCCACTATATCCTGAGAAGTAGCTTCGATCGTATAGCGATGCGGATAGGAGATACGGAGTTCGCGAGAGAGGTCTAGTGGTGGCGGGCTTTAGCCTGCCACCAGGGAATCGCCCCAACTGCGTATCTCGGCGCTGCGGGGCTGATGCGCTCGTGCGATGGCCACGTCGCGTTTGTTCGACCTGACACAATGACTACAGCCCGATTTTCGGGCGAAGCATTAACGCTTCGACGAACATCTTGATCTCCTCGCTGCCGGTGAGGTGCAGCCAGATTGCCCCATGATTCGGCTCGAACACCAGCCCGAAGGTGAAGAAAGGGCAGCATTCTCGCTCGTGGATGATGAATTCCATCAGGGCATTCGCCCACGCATCGTCGCCGGGGAAGCGCAGCGCATAGCCGTCCGGCAGTTCGCGCCGCTCATCGTAGCCCTCGAAAATCGTTCGCCCCATGCCATCCTGCCATGCCGACTGCTCCTCGGCGGTCAGCGTGCAGGCGATGGGCAGTTCCGTGTGCGTCATGTTTCATCCGGCCTTTCCGTGTCGAGGGCGCCCGCGTGCCCCCGTTCGTGATACGATAGAACTTCAAGTGGACTTGAAGTCAAGGGGAAACGACATGACGCCACCCGATCTCACCATCACGGACATTGCGCGGCACGCGGGCATTCGCCCTTCCGCCATCCGCTACTACGAGAGTATCGGCATACTTCCGGTACCGTCACGGGTGAATGGCCGCCGCCGGTACGACGCGGGCGTCTTGCAGTGCCTGATGATTATCGGCACGGCGCAGCAGATGGGCTTCTCCATCGCGGAGATCCACACGCTCCTGCACGGCTTCAGCGCGGAAACGCCTGCCTGGGCGCGCTGGCAAATGCTCGCGAAGGGGAAGTTGCCGGAGGTTGATGCGCTGATCGGCAAGGCGCAAAGGATGAAGCACCTCATTGAGGCATCGCTCGCGTGCGACTGCCTGACGCTTGAAGAATGTGCCGCGACCCTGCAAACAACGCCGTCATCGTGAGATGACACCCCAGCCATCGTCTTGCTCATGCGGCGTCGCGCTGCGTCCACCACCGGCGCAGCGCCACCAACGCCCAGACCGCCTCGACCACGCCGAAGGGCCAGGCGCCGACGAGCCAGCCATAGGTCGAGGATGCGGCGCAGGCGCAGGCGAAGACGAGGAGCCACCAGGCGGATCGGCGTTCAAGCGCGTAGGAGAGCATCATTACCGTCACCGCGACTGCGCCGAACAGGGTGAGCGCCATCAGGCGAGGCGCGGTTCAGGAACGACGGCCGGCGAGCGGAGTTTCACCAATTGCCGTTCTACATCCTTGCGCCGGAGCGCCCAGACGGTGATACCGAGCGAGACGACCACCATCACGAGCAAGATCAGGACGCTCGGCCACGCGCCGATGTAGAAGGGTTCTTTGAAATCGGCGTTGTTCTGGCCTGCCTCCATTCGCGCTGCCGCGTTGACGACGGCGCCAACGCCGGACGCCTGCCCGACTGCCTGCACGCCCCAGTTCCCCGCCACGAACCACGAAAGAATTTTGCCCACGACCGGCAAATCCGCCACTTTGATCAACGTGCCGGAAAAGATGATCTGCGGAATCAGCACAATCGGCACGATGCTCGCGGCGCGATCCGGGTTCGCGACGAACGCGGAAAGAAGCAGACCGAGCGCGACCCCGGCGAGTGAGACGGCGATCAGCGTCACGTACGCCTTGATCCACGATCCGCCTATCGGTTCGAGCCGGGACGGGTTACCGACGATTTTCTGTAGGCGGTACGGCGACAACACACCGAGGATGCCGAGCAGGATCAGATTCTGGACGAGACACAAACCCATCAGCACGACGAACTTCGAGGCGAGGTACGGGCCGAGGCGGAGGTTCACCATCCGCTCGCGCCGGAAAATACTCGCCTCCTTGACGATCTCCCGCGCGGAGTTGGAAACGCCGAACCAGAGCGCAACGATGACGATCAACGTGGTGAGGGTGGACGCCTGATTCGGTCGCCAGTTCAGCCCGGTCGGTTGGCCGATGACGTTGATTTCGATCAGCACCGTGAAGACATTACGGCCGTAGGTCATCCCCAACAACAGCGCGATAATCGGCGCTTGCAGGAGCAGGATGGCGAGGTTGCGGCTGTCCTTGAGGATCGTCGCGATATAGCGCGCGGTCAGGGTTCGGAACTGGCTGAGCGACTGCGCCCGCTGCAGTTTCTGATCTGGTCGGACGGCGGGCGGCGGCAATCCCCGCTGTCGCCCTTGCGCGGCGAGCGCCCGACCAATGCGTGCGTCCACATACCGCGCGTGGTAGGGCGATTCGGCATACCGCCGCGCCCATTCCTCCGGCGCGCCCGGCTGCCCGAGAATCACGTAGATGTCCGCGAACGTTTCGACGCCGAAAAACGTCAACGCCTCGCGCGGTGGCCCGAAGAAGGCGAGCCAGCCGCCGGGAGCGACGAAGACGACCTTGTCGCAGAGCGTTACATTCTGCGTCGCGTGGGTGACGAGGATCACCGTCTTACCGGTGTCCGCCACCTTGCGCATCAGTTGCATCATCCGCGTTTCCAGCCCCGGATCGAGTCCGGAGGTCGGCTCGTCGAGGAAGAAGAGCGTCGGCTCGGTCAGCAGTTCGACGCCGATCGAGACGCGCTTGCGTTGACCGCCGGAAAGGCGGTGGATCTCACTATCCTTGCGCGCCGTCAGTTCCATCAAATCCATCGCGCGCTCGACGCGAGCCTGAATCTCCTCGGGCCGGGTGTCATGCGGCAAACGGAGGCGAGCGGCGTAGGTGAGCGCCTGCCCGACAGTCAGGTACATCGGCACGATGTCGTCCTGCGGCACGTAGCCGATCAGCGCGCGGAACTCGGCCATATTCGCGTAGGAATCCGTGCCGTTATAGAGCACCTCGCCGTGCGAGGCGGGGCGGACACCGCTGATCGCGTCCAGCAGCGTGGACTTGCCCGCGCCCGATCCGCCGACGATGCAGACAAACTCCCTGGGCAAAATCGAGAAAGCGATGTCCCGCAGCAGGAGGACATGCTCGCCGACCTCCTGCGTGATGTTGATCGCGTCGAGACGGATCTGGTCGTGCTGCTGGCGGAGCGCGCCCTGCGCGAACAGGAAGCGGAACGGTCCGATCTGCACCCGCGCGCCTTCCGGCAACGCCGCCTCGCGCAGCCGCTCGCCATTGACGTAGACGCCGTTCGTGCTGTTCAGGTCGCTGATCACGTACTGCGAACCGTTCCAGCGCACCTGCGCGTGGCGGCGGGAGACCTGCGGATGATCCAGTACGAGGTCGTTCTCGCTCGCGCGGCCAATCGTCGCCAGTTCCTTGCCGTAGAGCATCAGGGAGGCGGCGATGCCACCCTCGTCATCAGCGTTGTTCGGCGCACTGTCAGCGGAGGTCGTGCTCTTCGTCTCAACCGAGCGCGGCAATCCCCCCTCGATGCGCGTCTCCTGCCGCAAACGGGTGGGGTCAACCCGCTGCTCCGTGTCCACCGAGAAGAGGAGCAGGTATTGGCCGAGTTGGACGAGGTCGCCTGGCTTGAGCGGCGCACTCTGCGCGAGCTGACCATTGACGCGCATGCCGTTCGCGCTGCCGAGATCGCGCGCATAGTACAGGCCGTCGCTGCTGCGGGCGATCTCCATGTGCTTGCGGCTGATCCAGTCGTCCTTGATGACAATCGTGTTGCCGTCGGCCCGCCCGACCGTCACCGGGCCGGCGTCGAGCGGCACCACCTGCTGCTCCCCATCTGGGCGTCGTACCGTGATCCGCGCGATAGAGGCAGCCGGAATCCCTGGCGATGCAAACCGATCCACCTGATTCCCGCTCCCCTCCCCGGCGCCGCCGAGATTTCACATCGAATCGTCCCGTGGCAATGAAGCAACGATGCAATGATGATGACGTGTGCGCTCAGTATATCGCGCGCACCACGTCTGGCAGGTCAAACGGCCCCGAGGCGCGCGCGGTTCCGTCGCCTTCCTCTTGAACGACCGGCAATGCGGTCGCGTGAAGGACAACGAGGCGTACGGCGGCGCCCGGTTCGCTCTCCATCGTCTTGGGCGCGGTGACGCGCAGCGTGAGCGTGCCCACGCGGACCATGTAGCTCGCATGGTCACCGAGATACGTCCGGCTGGCGATTTCGCCCACTGTGCCCGACGCCCCGCCCGCATCGGGAGTGAGCGCGATGTCTTCCGGGCGAATGACCGCGCTGAACGACGGCGCGGGCGGCGCGAGCGGCATCACGAGATCGGGTGCGCCGATGACCCGCGTCGCGCCGCTATCGTCCACCGCATCGAGCAGGTTGACCGCGCCGACGAACGCGGCGACGAAGCGGGTGGCGGGCTGCTCGTAAATCATGCGCGGCGTGCCGACCTGCTCGATTGCCCCGGCGCGCATCACCGCGACGCGATCCGAGAGCGCCATCGCCTCATCCTGATCGTGCGTGACGAACAGGACCGTCGTGCCGACCGACTGCTGCACGCGGCGAATCTCGGCGCGCAGTTCCTCGCGCAGTTTGGCATCGAGATTGGAGAGCGGTTCGTCCAGCAACAGGATATCCGGCTCCCCGACGAGCGCGCGGGCGAGCGCCCCCCGCTGCTGCTGCCCGCCGGAAAGTTCGTGTGGGTACCGCTCCGCCAATCCATCGAGCGCGACGAGGCTGAGCAGATCGTGCACGCGGGCGGCGCGCTGTTGCGGGGGCACGCGGCGCAATTTGAGCGGATAGCCGATATTCGCGGCGAGCGTCATGTGCGGCCAAAGGGCGTACGATTGAAAGACCATGCCGAGGTTGCGCTTGTTCGGCGGCACGAACCGCCCCCGCACCGCGTCCGCCACAACGCGCCCGCCGATGGCGATGACGCCGCTCGTCGGCGGGATCAGCCCTGCCACCATATGCAGCGTCGTCGTCTTGCCGCAACCGGACGGCCCGAGCAGCGTCACGAACTCACCGTCCGCCACCGCGAGATCCACCCCCCGCACCGCGACCGCGTCGCCGTACCGTTTCGTCACCCCGGTCAGTGTCACTTCAGCCATGCACGACTCGTGACGATTCTTCCGGCGGATAGCGCATCACTGGTGGTAGGAGAGATTCGAGTAGGGGAATCAGTGTGGGAATCTCACCGGTTGCGAGGCCCCACAGCGTTTCGTCGTTGATCGCGACATCATCCCCGCTGACTTCCTGATACATGCAGTCAGTTTTCTGCCAGGGGATTTCCCGATGCGCCGCGCGATAAGTTGGAGATACCTGATCTGATCGCGCGCTGAACCGCCGGAGCCAATCAGCCAATGCATAACGAAGCGTCTCATTCGCGTCGTATTCTGCCCGTGTCATGCCGCGCACACCGTCACGTATCTTACGGGCCATCTCCCACATGATACCGACATAGACACGATCATCTTTGGGAGACGGGATTTCCTGCGCTGTTGCATCGGGAATCTCCGGGCCGCTACCGTACTGCACAACCATGCTCCGTAATACCCGATCCCGCATCCGCCAGTACAACGATGCCGATGTCACAAGGTCTATCTTTCGTCCCCCCAAGAGACGCGACAGTTCCTCCTCCATATCGTACAGATCGAAAAATGTCACAGGGTCCTCCGGGTGGAATTCGACAAGCACATCAATATCACTGTCGTCGCGAAAATCGTCGCGCAGCACGGAACCGAAGAGCGCGAGCCAGCGGATATGGTGCGCCCGGCAGAACGCTGCGATCTCTTCCGTCGAGGCGTGAACCCGCTCGCGCACGACTGCCATGCTCACCTTGTGGACAACCTGCGCCATGTGACCGCTTCCTCATCGTGTTCAACGATCCAGTACCGCTTCATCATACGCTATTGACGTAGGTATCCGAGGAACGGAAGGGGCCAGGGGTTAGGTTCCCCGCCGCCGTGTCAATGCCTGCGCCGCGAGCGAGCCGCCGAGCGCGACGAGCATCAGGACGAGCGCGAGCGCGGCAGCGGGCGCGACAATACCGCTTTCCAGCAGATTGAAGACCGCGACGCCGACTGTCTCGTTCCCCGCCGAATAGAGCAGCGCGGAGACCGTCAGTTCCGCGAGGCAGGGCACGAAGACGAAGAGCCAGCCGCCAAGCAGCGCGGGCCGGACGAGCGGAAAGACCGCATCCCGCTGCGCCTGCCACCACGACGCGCCGCTGACCCGCGCGGCGGCGGGCAACGTCTCCGACACACCGGCGAGCGCCGCGTTCGCCGTGCTGATGCCGAACGTCAGGAAGCGGGCGAGGTACGCCAGCAGGATGATCCAGAGGGTGTTGTAAAGATGCAGCCCGAAAATCGGCCGCGCGAAGGCGAGAATGAAGGCGAG
>JALYXG010000507.1 GCA_030947205.1 Chloroflexota bacterium | reverse complement strand
AATGCCCGCACGCCGAACGCCGAGATCGGGCGCACCGTCGGGCTGTCCGGGCAGTCGGTGCAGGAGCGGATCCGCAAACTCGAGGTCGCGGGGATCGTGCGCGGGTACGAGGTGAATCTCGATGCGGCGGCGCTCGGGTTGGAAGTGACGGCGTTCATCGAGATCACGATCCCGACCGGGCGCAACTACGACGAGGAATACAGGGGTATTAGCGCCTTCACGGGGCGCGAGATGGAAGTGCTCGAACAGCACGGTGTCGCGGGGGATATTGACATGATCCTCAAGGTGCGTTGCGTGGACATCACGCACCTGAACGGCCTGATGAACCGTCTGCACGGCGCGACCCGCTCCCACACGAAAACGATCATCGTCCTTGGCACCCGCAAAGAAACGCAACGCGCTCCTCTCCCCTAGCAAGTCACCCTAACCTCATCCTTTCGCCGTCCCATGCGTTTGCATGAGGCGGTATCACGCCCTATACTTTATGCAAGTAAACGGACACCTATTGGGTACAAAAACGATGCGAGCGAAGGGGGAGAAGCATGGCGAGCGCGACAATCGAGGAATATCTGGAGATGGTCTATCGCCTCGACCAAAAGGGCGGGCCGGTGATCGGGGCGCGGCTGGCGGAGGCGGTCGGCGTTTCCGCGCCGACGGTAACGCAAACATTGAAACGGATGGTCAAGGACGGCTATGTGCGCATGAACGCACAGAAAGAGATCGCGCTCACGCCCGCCGGGATGGAGCAGGTGCGCTCGATCCAGCGGCGGCATCGCTTATCGGAACTGCTGCTGACGGACATCCTCGGCTTCGACTGGCTCCGCGCGCACAACGAGGCAGTGAAGTTCCAGCACGTCATGTCGCCTGAGGTCGCGACGGCGATCTCGCGCAAATTGGGCGACCCGCTCACCTGCCCGCACGGCAACCCGATCCCTGGCAATATCCCGGACGACTACACCGAGGAGGACCTGCGTTCCCTCGCGGCGGTGCCCGTCGGCGAAACGGTCATCGTCCGCCGCATCACCGAAGACGGCGAGGAGGAACCGCAACTGCTCGGCTACTTCTATGAGAAGGGCCTGCTTCCCGGCACGACGATGACCATTCTCGAACAGGCCCCCTATGCCGGCACTGTCACCGTCCAGAAGGACGGCAAGGAACTCGCCCTCGGCGTCCGCGCCGCCCAGGAACTGCTCGTCGCCCCGGCATGAGGTTTGCGCCCGTCATGCCGCGCGCCTATACTGGCGATCGGGTTGACGTGTGGCAGCGGGCAAGGTGGCAGTGGTGACGGGAGCGGCGAACGGTGGCGAGGGGAAGCACTGGTTAGGGAGTGTGCGGGGGCGGCTCCTGCTCTCGCTCGGGTTCGCGCTACTCGTGCTGATGGGCCTGACGCTCTTCGCGGACAGCCGCAAACTCGCCGACGCGCTCAGGGGGTTCCGCTGGCCCCTGCTCGCGCCGATCCTGCTCCTCACCTCGTTCAACTACGCACTCCGCTTCGTCAAATGGCAGTATTACTTGCGGCGGGTCGGCATTACAGAATTGCCAACGCACTTGTCCGCCCGAATTTTCTTCGCGAACTTCACAATGGCGATGACGCCCGGCAAGGTCGGCGAGGTCTTCAAATCGCTCCTGCTGCGTGAGGCGGTTGGCACGCCAATCGCCGTCAGCGCGCCGATCATCGTCGTCGAGCGGATGACGGATGGAATCGCGATGCTCTTGCTCGCCTCCGTGGGCCTGGTGATCTTCCGGTACGGCGTGCCGGTCTTCGCGACAATCGCGCTGCTCGGCGCGCTCGGCTTGCTGCTCTTGCAGCAGCGGTGGCTGATCCGGCGAATCATTGACGCGGGCGAGCGAATCCGCCCCCTTGCCGCCTTCACCCACCATGTGCACACCTTCTACGACAGTACCTACGCCCTGCTCCGTCCGGTGCCGCTCCTGTTCGCGACGATAATCGGTCTCGTCTCCTGGCTGGGGGAGTGCGTCGCGTTCTTTCTCGTCCTCGTCGGGTTGGGGTTCGCGGGCACGCCGCGCCTCCTACTGACGGCGATGTTCGTGCTCGCCGCCGCCTCGCTGATCGGCTCGGTGTCGCTCCTGCCCGGCGGCCTCGGCGCGGCGGAGATCGGCATGACGGCGATGCTCCTCGCGCTGATCACCGATCCGCTGATGACGCACGATGTCGCAGTGGCGGCGACACTGTTGATTCGTTTCTGCACGCTCTGGTTCGGCGTCGCGCTCGGCCTCGTCGCCCTGACCACGGTGCGTGGCCTGCTCGGTGGGCGGAAGCGCGTCGCGAAGAAAACGCTCGCGGGTGTGTTGCACGGTGATTAATTGATCGAAGTGAGGTGCAGTATCTTTCGCCCTGCCGCGCGCCGTTTGCTTGTCGCCGTGTTCGGTATCGCGCTGCTCGTTGGGTGCGGGGGTGGTAGTTCGCCGACAGCGACACCGGCCGTCCGACCGACGACGACGCCACCGCCGACGCTCGACCCGATCCACATCCGCACGGGCAGCGCGATCATCCCCAGCCCGACCGGGCAGACCGCTAACAGCGCCACGAACCCACCGAGCAGTGCCAACAACCCGCCCAGTAGCGCGCTAACGCCCCCACCACCCGGCGTAATCCCGGCGACCGTCGCGGTACCGACCGTCTCGACGGGCAC
The DNA here is from genome assembly GCA_030947205.1 of Chloroflexota bacterium. GTDB lineage: Bacteria > Chloroflexota > Chloroflexia > Thermomicrobiales > JALYUS01 > JALYUS01. The sequence goes on along the minus strand of JALYXG010000507.1, from coordinate 679 downwards.
CGTGCTGCAACCGCTGTCGGGTGGCCAGACGTTCGCGACCGCCGACAAGAAGGCGACGATCCGTTACCCAGACAACTGGGACGCCCAGACCGCGCCGAACGCCGCGCAGTTCACCCCGAAGGGCGCGTCCCCGACCGATCCGAACGTGACCCGCGTCACCTTTAACGGTCTGCCGGTGCAACTCGATTTGCTTTCGGGCGACAACGCAGCGAATTACCTGCAAACCCTCGCCTCGCAAACGACCGGGCGGGGCGCGACAAACCTCCAGGTCCGTTCGATTGATCGCGTCCGCCTCGGCAGCGCGGGAGGATTGGAAGCGGTGCGCATCGTCGTCGCCTACACGCAAGGCGCCTCGGTCGTCTCCGAGCAGGTGATCGTCCAGCCGCAGGGAAGTGACACGACCTGGTTCATCAGCGCCACCGCCCCCGCCGCCGACTTCGCCACCAAATGGGCGCCAATCATTGACGGCATCGCGGGCAGCGTCACCTTTCCCTGAGTATCAGCGAGCGAAACGGATGTGCTTTTCCGGTAGTAGCAGGCTTTCCAGCCTGCCGTCCGGGGCAGGAAGGCAGGCTGGAAAGCCTGCTTACCAAATTTGCCCGGCGAACCGCATTGCTCCCCACAGATGGAAAGCGTTCAAATTGTTATCATCAGATTTTCGATTCGATATCCGCGTCGT
>JALYXG010000503.1 GCA_030947205.1 Chloroflexota bacterium | reverse complement strand
CACCCCTCGCGCATACTGCGGCGGGGAGCGAGCGCCCTCTGGGCAGTGGACGAGGGCGGGAGGCGGCAAACGGTGGGCGTGGTACGGGTAATTGTCGGCATTCCGCTCCTTTTGCTGCTCGTTGGTTGCCCCGGTTGGCTCGCTTTTCGATTGCTGTTGACCTCCCTATCCCCCCGCCTGCCCAAAGGGCGCTCGGATTCCCCACGGAGGAAGGGGTTAGGGAGTCAGGGCATTCTCCCCGCCCGCACGATTACTGATCTTATTCCCCTCGAATGTGCCTATCTCGCTCTCGCCCTCGGCATCTTCGTCGTCGGGCCGGTGGCGCTCGTGCTGGCGATGTTCGGAGTTTATGCACTCTGGTTGCTGGCGCTGATCGTCGCGCTCTGCTCCGGGGCGCTTCTGCTGATCGCGCGGCGGCAGGCATTGCCAATGATCGCGTGGCAGTGGGATCGGGGCGCGTGGCTCTGCCTCGGCCTGCTCGCGGTCGGGGCGGCGCTCTTTCTCCGGCCCGGCGAAACGCTGATCGGCGGCGAGGATACCGGTGTCTATTACAACGGCGGCGTGGCGATGGCGAAGCAGGGCAGCATTCTCCTGCACGATCCGGTCCTCGCCGACATTGACGGCGACAAGGGGACCGTCCGTCATCTGCTCGGCAATCTGGACAATCATCGCTATCTTTTCTATGGCGATTTGCGCTTCATCGGCTTCAACACAGATAGTACGAGCGGCGAGATCGTGCCGCAAAACCTCCATCTCTGGCCCGCGTGGCTAGCGATCTTTTATGGCTTCTTCGGCACGCTTGGTCCGGCGTACGCGCCCGCCGTCTTCGGGTTGTTCGGGCTGCTCGGCCTCGTGCTGCTGGCGCGACGACTGTTTGGCTGGCCCGTCGCCCTGATCGCCGGTCTTTTCCTCGCGCTGAACGGCATCGAAGTCTGGTTCGTCCGACAGACATACACCGAGGCGTACCAACAGTTCGCGCTCATGGCCGCGCTTTTCGGGTTGCTCCTCCTGGAAGAACGTCGCGATCCGCCGGTGATGCGGATCGGTGCGGTCATAGCGGCGCTCGCCCTCGGCAATGCCGCGCTGACGCACGAGGAGACCGTTTTCCTGCTGCTACTCGTCGTGGCATATGGCGTTGCGCTCGTCCTGCTGCGCGCATGGCGGCGGGCGCATACCTGGTTCTTCGCGCTGCTCGGCGGGATGATGGCGCTCGCCATTGTGCAGGCGGGCGTCTTCGCGCTCGGCTACACCGAGGGGCTGTGGCACCATGTCTACCGCAACATCTGGCATCAGCGTATCCCGCTCGCCGCCGCCGCCGTGGTCGGCCTTGCCTTGCTCGTCCTGACCGACCGCCTGCGCGCCCGCTGGCTGCCGATTGTGAAGCATCCGCGCGCCGGGCGATGGGTGCGGTATGCGCTGGCGGCGGGGACAGCGTTGTACGCGATCTACGGCTATATCCTCCGACCGCACATTCTCATCGGGCATGCCGGCACGCTCGCGTCGTACATTGGCGCGCCAACGCCATCGGGCCACGATGCGAACCTCGTCCGGCTCGGCTGGTACTGGTCGCCACTTGGCATCCTGCTGATCGCCATTGGCGCGACGCTCCTGATCGGACGCAACCTGAACCGGCTGACGGGTGGCCTGCTCGCCTTCGCGCTCGTCCATACCGTCGTCTTCGTCAACGAGACATATACGACCGACAACTATATCTACGCCCTGCGGCATTACGTTCCCGTCGTCATGCCCGTCTTCGCACTCTTCGCGGCGTACGCAGTATGGCAGGGTTGGTGGACGATTGTGGATGGAGGCAATGCGCTGAAACGCATGTTGTCCGAACGGGAGCGGTGGGGGAAAGGCGCTTCGCGGGCGGTAGCTTTCACGGCCGGGGCGACACAGGTTCTCGGCCTCGCCGCTGCCGCGCTGCTCGTGCTTTTTTGCGTCGCGACACGGGCCGGAACATGGACGGTACGGCGCTATGCGGGCGTGGATGCGCAGTTGGGGCAGATCGCGGCGCAGTTCCCGGAGAACAGCGTGCTGCTTTTCAGTGGCGACCGCGACCAGCCGCATCTGCTCGCGACGCCATTGCAGTTCATCTACGGGCGCACCGCGTTCGTCATTAGCACGAACAACCCGCGTGGCGACCTGCTCGAAGCGTGGCTGAACCGCGAAAGCGCGACACACCCCGTCTACATCCTGATGGGTAACGACGGCGGCAAGTTGTTCTTTCCGCACACGCGCCTCGTGCCCGAAACGCGCTTCGGCCCGACCTTCACAGTGACGCTGCGCGACTTCGAATCGCTCCAATTGCAGAAGCCGCATAACCCGCAGTCGAACGACCTGCGCTACACCGTCTACCGCTACGAACCGGCGCATGCCGATCCGCCGCTCGACGCCGCGCCG
>JALYXG010000489.1 GCA_030947205.1 Chloroflexota bacterium | reverse complement strand
CCGAGGCCGAGGCCGGAGGCGTCCTGCTGGGGGATGTTCGTTCCCTTGACGAACCGCTCGAAGATGCGCTCGGCATCCTCCGGGGCGATGCCCGGCCCCGTATCGCGCACGCTGACGCGGATCGCGTCGTCCACGACCGCGACCGCGACATGGATCGCCGTCCCCGGCTCGGAGAACTTCATCGCGTTGGAGAGCAGATTGTTCAGAATCTGATGGAGTCGCACCGGATCGGCCATCGTCGGGGGGAGCGATGGCGCAATCGCGGTTTCGACGCGCATCCGGGCATTCGCGAGGAGGGGCGTCGCATTGGTGATGGCCGCGCGGACTACCGCGCCGATCTCCACCGGCTCGCGTTGCAGCCGGAGACGGCCGAGGTCGGACTGCACGAGGTCGTTGATGTCGTCCACGAGCCGCCAGAGTTGCCGGACGCTGAGCGAGGCGGAGTTCAGAAAGTCGCGCTGCATCTCCGTCAGGGGGCCGACGCGCTCCTGGGCGAGAATGTTGAGAAAGCCGTAGATCGAGGCGAGCGGATTGCGCAGTTCGTGCGAGACGACGCCCATGAACTCGGCGCGCGTCCGCTCCACCCGGAACATCGCCGTCGCGTCGTGGAAGACGCGCAGGCGGTGCGGCACATCGCCGATCGCGATGGCGGACTCCGTCACTTCGATGTAGCGACCTCGCGTCGTCTCAGGTGAAAGGTGCCACCGCCGCAGGACGGACGGATCGCCCGGCTCGACCGGGGCGCGCGCGGCCGTCCAGTGCGCCTCAAGTGTCGCGGTCGGCGTCGGCAAGCGGACATCGCCGGGGGCAATCGCCGTCAATTGATAGAAGGCGCGGTTGGCGTCAAGCGCCGTCGTCCCCCCTTCGTCGAGCAGCAAAAACCCGTCCGTCGTGGAGGCGAAGACTGCCTCGAACCGCTCCTTGCCGACGAGCGTCTGCCGGAAAAGTTCGGCATTGTAGACGGTGGCGCCGATCACGGAACTGCAATCGGCGAGCGTCTGCTGCATCTCGGGGTCGAACGGCTCGGTATGGAAATAGCAGGCGAGGCCAACCAGCATCCCGGCGGCGCGCAGCGGCACGGCGAAGACCATATGCCCGGCGACGAGGTCCGTGATCGGCGCGAACTGTGGTCCGTGTGCCGTGCGGGCGTGCTGATGGGCATAGGCGCCGAGCGCCCACTGGGTGAGCAACTCCCGCTGCGCGACCGTCTGCAACGTCCGCGTGAAGACGACCGCCTCCGGGTCGCGCTCCTCCCCATCGGCGATGAGAACGCCGACGGAGTACGGCACGACATCACAAACGAAGGGCATGACGATATCGAGCGCCCGGCGCGGATCGTCGCAGGCGGCGACGGCGCGCGTCAGGGCGAGCAGCATCGTCGCGCGGTGGGCGGTCGCCTCCTGCTCCATCGCCCGCCGCGCCTGCACGATGGCGAGCGCCGCACCGTGGGCGGAGGCGCGCAGAATCGCCAGGGTGCCGCGATGGAACGCACCAATCTTCGGGGACCACGCGGTCAGCGTGCCGTATGAGTCCGCGCCATCGGTGACCGGGACGCACATGATCGTGCCGGACGACTCGCGCCGCAGCGACAGAAAGCGCGGCTCCTTGGTCACGTCGTGGATCAGCAGCGGCGTGCCCGTCTGCCCGACCGTCCCCGCGATGCCGACGCCGAGCGGGAAGGACGCCTGCCCGATCATGCCGAGCGGCATGTCCGAGACGGCGACCGTCCGCAGGTCGTCCGACTTCTCGAAGAGTTGCATCGAGCAGCGACACTCCGCGAAGGAGACCGCGACCTGCTGCACAAAGCGCATCAGCAGGGGGCGCAAGGCGTCAATCTCCGCCTCGTTCATCCCCCGCCGATCCGCCGGGCGGGCCGGATACTGCTCCGCGCGCGCGCTACGCGGCGCGGCGACCATCTCGATAGACATAACCAAGCCCCCGTACGGTATGGATAAACAGCGGATCGTCGGGGTCCTGCTCGATCTTCTTGCGCAGGCGGCGGATGTAGACATCCACCCGGTTGCTGCCCCCCTCGTAGTCGTAGCCCCAGGTCCGCTCGATCAGCGTCTCGCGCGAGATCACCGCGTTCGCGTTGCGCATTAAGCACTCGAGGATTTTCATCTCGGTCGGCGTCAGCAGTGCAGGTCGCCGCTCCGGCGCGGTGAACTGCAACTCGCCCAGATCCAGCGCCGTGTCACCCACCTTGATGACCATGCCGAACAGGTTTCGCTCCGCGCGCCGGTAGCGGCGCAGCACTGCCTGGATGCGCGCCAGCATCTCGGTCGGCTCGAAGGGCTTGGAAATGTAATCGTCCGCGCCGTGGCCGAAACCGTCCACCTTGTCACCGACCATGCCGCGCGCGGAAAGGAAGATCACCGGCACGTCCGGGTGCTCGCGCCGCAGCGATGTGCAGAGCGTAAAGCCATCAATGTAGGGCAGCATTACGTCGAGCAGGATCAGGTCAACGGCGTTCTCCTTGAGGAAGTCGCTCACTCGCCGCGGGTCGGGAAGGGTCGTCGTCTGGTAGCCGCTGTCGTCCAGCAGAAAGACGAGCATCTTGCTCATGAACGGGTCGTCCTCAACGATCAAAATGTGGGTACGCAGTGTTTCGGTGCTCATCATCTTCTTCTACCATCCTGTCCGGGCGATGCGCCCGCGCGGTTGCCGCCGCGCCGTCGTTGTCATGCGAGGAGCGCGATCATCTCCCGCCGCATGACACCGACAACGAACGACCAACGACGCCAAACCGAACGATCCGCCTTGATAATCTCCACCATCTGCCATGTGCCCCTTGTGGTTGATATATAAATCGAAAGATATTCTTCTCATCAGGTAGAACGTAGAACTATAGAGGAATGTGACGGGGCTGTCAGGATTCGTGGCAAAGCGGTCAGGAACCGAACCGCCAATACTGCCCAGAAGGCACCCGCAGGAACGCCAAGAGAAAAAGGGTTATGAAGGTGTACTCCCTTTCATCCCTTTTCTTTTTCTTGGCGTTCCTGCGGGCGCCCTCTGGGCAGTATTGGCGGTTCAGAAACGTATCTCTTAGACCGGCCAGAGATTCATTTCTTGTGTCCAGACATGGGCGGGCTGGGCGAGCAGATAGGCGATGGCGTCCGCAACATCCTCGGGCTGGAGGAAGGCTTTGCCCTGCTGGCCCTGTTTCTCCGCGACGGCGCGCCCGCCAAAATCGGTGAGGATACTCCCCGGCGACAGGTAACAGCAGCGGATACCGTCCGCCTTGACCTCCTCGGCGAGCGCGAGCAGGAACCCGCGCAACCCCCACTTCGCCGCGCAGTACGACGAGAGGTTTGCGTACCCCGCATATGCCGCGCCGGAACCGACCGCGACAATCCGCGCCTCGCCTGCCGCCTTGAGTGCGGGCAACGCGGCCTGCGCGACGAGGAATGGCCCAGTGAGCATCGTTGCGATAGACTCCTGCCAGTCCGCAATCGGGTATGTCTCGACCGGCCCATGCACGCCGACCCCGGCGTTCAGGACGAGGCCGTCCAGTCCGCCGAGCGCGGCAATCGCTTCGTCCACCGCGCCCCGCACCTGCGCCGCGTTTCCGACATCCGCGACGACCGCGACCGCCGTGCCGCCCACCGCTGTCACCGCGCGCACCGTCTCATCGAGGTCGCCGCGTGACCGCGCCAGTACCGCGACCGCTGCCCCGTCCCGCGCGAGGCGGAGCGCCGCCGCCCGCCCGACACCCCGACTGCCGCCCGTAATCAGTACCCGTGTTTTTGCGCCCATCTCGCTTGCCTCCCCGTGCAACCCACCTCTGCTCGCCAGCATTATGTCAGCGCATCCAGTCGCGCCCGGAGGCCCGCCCCAGTCCACTCCGTCCACTGCGCGACGAGGTCGGCGTGCCGCTGGCGGCGCTCGCGCATCGTGCGGGCGATGGCAGCGGCGATGGCGGTCTGCTCCGCAACCCAGCTATCCTCGGTGACGAAGGCACGGCACTGCTCCTTAAACGGCTCGATCTCCTCCTCCGTCCGCATCGCGCGGTCGGCGAGGGTATGGGCGCGCGCGGCGGAAATCGCTTCCAGATGGGCGCGCAGGATGTCCGCATGGATATCATGGTCGTGGATGTCGCCGACGACCTCCTGAAACTCCTTAATCACATCAATACACCCGGCGGCGTCCGGGCCGAGCGCGTCGCCGAAGAGTTCGAGCGCGTAGCGGAGCCGCTTGGCGGCGATCCGCATGTCGTGCAATTCGGTGACATTCGTCGGGTCGGCGAGCGCCGGCGCGAACGCGAAGAACTCATCGGTGCGGCTGGCGACGATCTTCCGCGCGTTGGCGCGGACTGTTCCCTTCGATCTCAGGCCATGAATGATGCGCGCGCGGGCCATGCGTTCTCCTACTGGTGGGGGTGCGCGGCCACGGCGCGGAACCGCTTCGCGTACTCGGTTGCTTTGAGGTCGTCCAGGGCGCGCAGCATCGTCGCGCGGTGCGCCTCCCGCTCCGCCCCGATCTGGCCGATGAAACCGGCGATGGCGGGCTGTTCGTCCGGCGATATGGTCGCCATATACGCCGTCATCCGCTCGAGCAGCACATCGCTGTCCCGCACACCGCCGAGGGCATCGGTCAGCGACTTCGTCTCCTTCGCGACCCGCACGAATTTCTTGCCCCGGTAGCAGACGGCGAATGCCTCCAACGCCGCCCGCAGCCGCCGCGACGCGACGCGCATGTCGTGCAATTCTTCGGGGTCCGTCCCCGCCCGCGTGCCCGCTTCATACTCCATCAACGTATCGAGCCGTTCGGTCAGCACCCGCGCGGCGGCATCGCGGAACGCGGTCTTCGGCCCAAACCGTGCATCATTCTTGCTCATCCGTCCATCGCCCCATTTCGATCAATCGAACACGAGAGAATTGAACCACGAAGGCGCGAAGAGCACGACGAAGAGATGAGAAGATGACGTAGGGAACCCATTGTTTCTCTCTCCCCCTCTGTGCGCTCTGTGCCTTTATGGTTAAGCGTTCTCCTTCTCCC
>JALYXG010000479.1 GCA_030947205.1 Chloroflexota bacterium | reverse complement strand
AGACCTTCGTTACTTGACGTCGGCCTTCGCGCCAGCGCCTTCGAGCTTGGTCTTCGCGGCGGCGGCTTCGTCCTTGGTAATGTTCTCCTTGACGGCGGTCGGCGCGGCCTCAACGAGGTCCTTGGCTTCCTTGAGTCCGAGGCTCGTCAGTTCGCGGACGGCCTTGATGACCTGAATCTTGTTCGCGCCGATCTCGGTCAGCATGACGGTGAACTCCGTCTGCTCCTCCACCGGGGCCGCTGCCGCGCCGCCGCCCGCCGGGGCCGCCGCGGGGGCCGCCGCCGCCATCGCGGTGACGCCGTACTTCTCCTTCAAGGTATCTGAGAGTTGCTTCAAGTCGAGAATCGTCATCGCGTCAATGGACGAAATGATTTCGTCAATCGAGACTGCCATATGTGTGTCCTCCTATGCGGCGGCTTCCCCGCCCTCCAATTGTGCGACGCGTGCATCGAGCAGCGACGTAAACTCATACACCGCAAAGTCCAGCGCGAAGACCAGGTTCGACATCGGTGCATCGAGCGCGCCGACGATCGTCGCGATTAACTCCACCTTCGGCGGCATTGTGGCGAGCGCCTCAACGTCACCGGCCCCGACCGCTTTCCCTTGCAGGAGCGCGCCCTTCACCTTCAAGATGCGCGAGGTGCGCGCGAAGTCGTTGACGATCTTCGACGCCCCGACGATGTCCTCGCCCGTGAAGACGAGCGCGGTCGGCCCTTCGAGGGTGGCGTCCAGCGACGAGATGCCCTTGTTGTTCGCCGCGATCCGCGTCAGTGTGTTCTTCGCGATGCGGAAGTCCGCGCCGACGCCGCGCAACTGCCCGCGCAACCCTTGCAGGTCGGTGACGGTCAAACCGCGATAATCGGTCAGGATCATCAAGGTCGCGCCAGTGATCCGCTCCTCCAGTTCGCTGATCGTCTCGCCCTTTTTCTCGGTTGGCATGTGCATTCACCCCCTCTCATTTGCCCATACCCGGTGGAGCAGGCTTCAGCCTGCCGTCCCGGATTTGCAGGCTGAAGCCTGCTCCACCACAAATACAAAGCCCCACGCCGGATGAGGCGCGGGGCAAAACAGCAACGACAATGGCGCGGGGCGCCATGCGCGTTCGGGGTCTGCTTCTTCCCATCTACCTCGGCTGGTGGCCCTGCGGGCCGATTAAGCGCGAGCGCGCCAGCGGTCTTCGGCGATGTCGGTACAGAGTATAGTCGGTCGTCGCTTAGGCGGCAACCCCGCCCAGTGCCGCGATGGCGGCGTTCACGTCGAGGCGGATGCTCGGCCCCATCGTCGTGGCGACAGCGATGGAACGGATATACGTGCCCTTCGTTCCACTCGGCTTGGCGCGATTGAGCGCGTCAATGGCGGAAATGAGGTTCGCTTTGATCTGTTCCTCGGAGAAACTCGCCTTGCCGATCGGGATGTGGACGAGGTTTGTGCGGTCATTGCGGAAGTCCACGCGACCACCGCGTCGCTCGTTGATGACGCGGGGCAGGTCGTCCGGCGTCGCGATCGTGCCATTGCGCGGGTTCGGCATCAGGCCACGGCGACCAAGCACGCGGCCGAGGCGACCGACTTTGCCCATCATGTCCGGTGTGGCGAGCGCGACATCGAAGTCGAGCCAGCCGCCCTCGATCTGCTTGATGAGGTCATCCGCGCCCGCATAGTCCGCGCCGCCTTCGCGTGCGGCCCGCTCGCCGTCGCCCTGCGCGAAGACGAGAATACGGACGTTCTTGCCCGAACCGGAGGGCAGCGTCGCCGAGGCGCGCACCTGCTGATCGGCGTGGCGCGAATCAATACCGAGGCGGAAATGAATCTCGATCGTTTGATCGAAATTCGCCTTCGCCGTCTCCTTGATGAGGTGGACCGCCTCGTTTATCGTGTACTTCTTGTCGTGATCCACCAGTTTGACGATTTCCAGATACCGTTTGCCGCGCTGTGCCATACCAATCAACTCCTTAACCGTGTGGTCCAAGCGGCGTCTGAAACGCCTCCCACCTTTGAGAGTAGACAGTAGTCGGTAGTCAGTTGAATACGGAGGCGCTTCGCGCATCTTTTTTCTGACTACTGACTACTGTCTACCGACTCCTATCCCTCCGTAACCTGAATGCCCATCGAGCGGGCGGTGCCCTC
>JALYXG010000476.1 GCA_030947205.1 Chloroflexota bacterium | reverse complement strand
TACAACACGCGCGCCGGGGCGGTCGAGCAGGGGGGCCGATTCGTCGGGATCGTCACGCTGAGCGATGTCGTGCGCATCCCACAGGATCGCTGGGAGGGGACGCGCGTCGAAGCGGTGATGATCCCGATGGCGCGGCTGATCTCGGTGGCACCGACTGCTCAAGTACTCGCCGCGCTCGAGCGGATCCAGCAGGGGAGTTTCAATCAGCTCCCGGTCATCGCGGACGGCCACATCGTCGGGCTGCTGACGCGCAACGACCTGCTGCGCTTCGTGCAACTGCGTGCGGCGCTGCATCTGCCGCCGACCACCGGCGACGACCGCAAGCCGCCGCAGGCGATCGAGATCGAGAAGGCGTCGCAGCCGATGTAACGGCGGCGTCCCGCTCCTCGTCATACCCATCGTGCCAGGCGTTGGATGACCATCCGCCCTCTTGTCACGCTTTTGCCACGGGCGTGTGCGATTTGTCACGTTCCCCGTACGGGCATCGCGCTACCCTGAGTACCGACGCTCGGTGATTGTCGTCTCAGAAAGGGGCACTCGGATGATGAACTACCATGGGCTGGATACGGGATGGATCATCTTTTGGATGGTGGCGGTTGCGGCCATCTTCGCACTGGTGATCTGGACGACCCTGCGCGCGGGCAACCAATCCGGTTCGCGCGACGACGCGTCTGATGCCGCACGGGATGATGCGCTCACGACACTGCGACGCCGGTTTGCCAGCGGCGAAATCGACGACAACGAGTACCAGCGCTGTCGGAATCTGCTCACGCAGCACTGATCGCGACGCCGATCGCCGCGCTGCATGAAAACCAGCGTGAGGAGGTTCGCCATGAACATGCGCCACACTCCGAACTGGAAACGCATCGTCGGGATGGGGATCATCGCGCTTGCGTTGGTGGCAGTCGCGTCAAAGCTTGCGTCGGGCCTCATCCCCCTCCTCTTCATCGTCGTCTGTCCCCTGATGATGTTCCTGATGATGCGAGGCATGGGAACGATGGGGCCGGACCGGAACACCGCATCCCCCAAAGAAACGAGTCAACGATCAATGTCGGAAGGAAAGCTTGAGGAGCAACGGGCGCAACGCATGACACAGAATGAAGCCCTTGCTCGCCACATCGCGCCGATTGAGGCCGAGGGTGAGTCGCCACACGGGCCAGCCTTCGGAGCACCGCCAGCACGCACGATCCCCCGGAACAAAACGGATGTCACCGCGTAGCGGTCATCGCCCGTCCCGCCCGATGGTGGCATGCGGCGAAGGAAGTGACGATGTCCATCGCGACGCCCGATAAGTTCACGGATGCCGTTCGATAAGGTCTTCATGTAGATGATGACCCCGCATCACCAGCGCGCGACCGATACCGCGGAAATCGAACTCCCGCAAGGGCAACACCCCGAGCCGAAGAATCTCGCGACTTCGGTCATCGCCGATCAGCAGAAAGAGAAAGACCAGCGTCGACCGGCGTGACGATCGCGGACACCGTGCCGGAGACCGAGATGGTGCGGCACACCGACGACGCGCACGCCACGGAAGACATCGACCACGCCGCGCTGGGGCACACGGGCACGAAGAAGTCCCACAGCCACCACGACATGAGCGACCCGGCGATGGCCGGCGCGATGGCCGTGGACATGCGCAACCGCTTCTTCCTTTCCCTCATCCTCACCATCCCGACGGTGCTGTACTCCGATATCGGCAGGCACCTCTTCGGCCTCAATCTGCCGCACCCGCTCCGTCTCGATATCTGGCTCTTCCTGCTCGCGACGCCCGTCGTGCTCTGGGGCGGCTGGGTCTTCCACAGCGGCGCGTGGGCGGCGCTCAAGGCGCGCACCCTCGACATGAATGTGCTCGTCTCCTTCGGCGTCCTCGTCTCCTACCTCTTCTCGGTCGGCGTGACACTCACCGGCGGCGGGGAGACCTACTACGACGCGGGCGCGATGCTCGTCACTTTCGTCCTTTTCGGCCACTGGATCGAGATGCGCTCGCGCCAGGGGAGCAGCGAGGCACTACGCGCCCTCCTCGATCTCGCCCCGCCGATGGCGTTGGTGCTGCGCCAAGGGCAGCCTGTCGAGCTGCCGACCGCCGAGGTGCAGGTCGGTGACGTGCTGCTCCTGCGGCCCGGCGCGAAGGTACCCGTGGACGGGGACGTGGCCGAGGGCGAGACGACGATCGACGAATCGCTCATCACCGGCGAATCCCTTCCCGTCGGCAAGCGCGTCGGGGACGCGGTCGTGGGCGGCTCGATCAACCGCACCGGCTCGGTCACCTTCCGGGCGACCAAGGTGGGTAGCGACACGGCGCTCGCCCAGATCGTCGCATTGGTGCGCACCGCCCAGAACTCCAAGGCCCCCGCCCAGCGGCTCGCGGACCAGGCGGCGCAGTGGCTCGTCGTCCTCGCCGTCTCTGCGGGCGTCACGACGTTCCTCCTCTGGTACTTCGTCGGCGG
>JALYXG010000454.1 GCA_030947205.1 Chloroflexota bacterium | reverse complement strand
CGATCTGCGATTTCGAGCCGTCGCGGAACGAGTTGTACATCTGCGCATTCAGTTGCTGCTCCCGCACCAGTTGCGGGTCGTAGCCGTAGCGGGCGAATGCTTCTGCGGGGTCGCCCTCGCGGTCGGTACCAAAGCGGCGTGTTCCCCGGCCCGCGACGACGACCTCCAGCCCGAGCGCCCGCGCCCAATCCACGAGGCGCATGATGCAGCCCGGTTGGTCGCCGTCCGCGACGGTGTAGACGACGCCCGCTGACTGCGCACGCCGATGCAGCAGCGGCCCGACCGCGACATCCGTCTCCATGTTGACCATCACGATATGCTTGCCCTGGGCAATCGCCTCCGTACCGATCCGCGCGCCGTTCTCCGGCACGCCCGTTGCCTCGACAATCACATCGAGCGGCGCATTGCAGAGCGCGATCGGGTCGTCCGTGACGGCGACCTTGCCCTGCTCCATCGCCCGCGCGATCGCCCGCGCGTCGCCCGCCTGCACGACATCACCCGCATCCATACCGTTGCGGGCGAAGACGGCCTGTGCCTTGTCCGGGAAGAGATCGGCGAGGGCGACGAGTCGCAGCCCCGGCATGCGCGACACCTGATGCGCGACGCTCGACCCGAACTTTCCTGCCCCGACGATCCCGACCCGTATCGGCGTGCCCGCCCGCTCCCGCTCCGCCAAATCCGCCGCGATCATCGTTTCCCTCCCGTTTATTCTTCCGCTTGGTGGCAACACCGTACACCGCGTAGCCCCTCCACGCAAGGAAGTCGGTTGATGACCGATGCGCGTGGCACAGGCGATGCGACCGCGTACCCAAACGATGTGCGCCATGTCAGATGTGGCGTCAGCAAGGAGCGACAAATGAGCGAGCATGTCAGCGACTTCTTTGTTTCCCGCCTCAAGGCATGGGGCGTGCGGCGCATCTTCGGCTACACGGGGGACGGCATCAACGGCATCCTCGGCGCGCTCGATCGGGCGGGCAACGACCCCGCGCTGATCCAGGTGCGGCACGAGGAGATGGCCGCCCTGATGGCCTGCGCCCACGCGAAGTTCACCGGCGAGGTCGGCGTCTGCCTCGCGACGCAAGGTCCCGGCGCGATCCACCTGCTGAATGGCCTGTACGACGCAAAACTCGACCATCAGCCCGTCGTGGCGATCGTCGGGCAGCAGTCGAGCATGGCGGTCGGCAGCAACTACCAGCAGGATGTGGACCTGTCCACACTCTTCAAGGATGTTGCGAGCGCCTACGTCGAGACGATCAGCAGCCCGGCGCAGGCACGACACGTTATAGACCGCGCCTTCCGCATCGCGAAAGCGGAGCGGACCGTCACCTGCATCATCGTGCCGCACGATGTGCAGGATCAGGAGGCGGTGCCGAATCCGCCGGAACAGCACGGCGCGCAGCACTCTGGCACCGCCTTTTCGTACCCGCGCATCCTGCCGACCGATGCGGACCTGAAGCGCGCGGCGGAGATTCTCAATGCCGGGCAGAAAGTCGCGATGCTCGTCGGCGCGGGCGCGCTCCACGCGACGGACGCGATAATCGAAGTCGCGGAACTGCTCGGCGCGGGCGTCGCGAAGGCGCTCCTCGGCAAGGCGGCGGCGCCGGACGACCTGCCATTCGTCACCGGCTCCGTCGGTTGGCTCGGCACGAGCGCGAGCAACGAGATGATGATGGAGTGCGATACGCTCCTGATGGTCGGCTCCGGCTTCCCGTATACCGAATATTTGCCAAAGGAAGGGCAGGCGCGCGGCGTCCAGATTGATATTGACGGCACGATGCTCAACCTCCGCTACCCGATGGAGGCCAGCCTGTGCGGGGACAGCGCCGAAACGCTGCGCGCCCTGATCCCCCTCCTGACGCGCAAGACGGATCGCGCATGGCGGCAGCAGATCGAGCAGAAAATCCAGCAGTCGCGGCAATCACTGGAGCAGCGCGCGATGCACGACGCGAACCCGCTCAACCCGCAGCGCGTCTTCTGGGAACTCTCGCCGCGCTTACCGGCAAACAGCATCCTGACCGCCGATTCCGGCACCTCGACCGTCTGGTACGCGCGCGACCTGCAAATCCAGCGCGGCATGATGGCCTCCGTTTCCGGCAATCTGGCAACGATGGGCTGCGCCATCCCGTACGCCATCGCCGCGAAGTTCGCGCACCCGGAGCGTGCCGTGATCGCCTGTGTCGGCGATGGCGCGATGCAGATGAGCGGCATCAATGAACTCATCACGATTGCCAAAGAATGGAAGCGATGGAGCGATCCACGATTGATCGTGCTCGTCCTCAACAACCGCGACCTCAACTACGTGACGTGGGAGCAACGCGTGATGGAGGGCAACCGGCGGTTTGCGGAATCGCAGGCTGTACCGGACTTTCCGTACGCGCGGTACGCTGAACTGATCGGCCTTCAGGGTATTCGTATTGACGCGCCTGATCAGGTCGCGGGGGCGTGGGAGCGGGCGCTCACCGCGAACATGCCCGTCGTCATCGAGGCGTATGTGGACCCCGACGTGCCGACGATCCCGCCGCAGATGAAGCCCGAGCAGGTGCAAAAACTCGCGGCTGCCCTCGCCAACGACGACCCTGAGCGCGCGGGCGTCCTCCGTCAAATCGAGCAGGAGCAGCCGGAACTGGCGAAACAGTTGCGATCCGCCAACTGAGCCTCTTTTTCGGTGGTGGCGGACTTCATGCGAACACACTGCTGCGACGATTGCTGATCCGATCATGAAAGGAACGACGGACGATGTATGCCGCGAAGATTGAGCACGCGATTGATCGCATCCCCGGCCTGTCCGAGACCAGCACAAAGGTCGCCGACGCCATCCACAACGC
>JALYXG010000444.1 GCA_030947205.1 Chloroflexota bacterium | reverse complement strand
TTGAGGAGCGCGACGACCGCGTCATGGTCGTCCTCGCGGTACGGGCCGTACGTGATTGCCGCCATCTCAACCACTCTGGCGCGCGGCATTGATCGCATCCCGCAATCGCAACGCCTCGGCGCGTGCGGCGTCGGCGAAGTCGTCGCCGGAGGAGGCGTAGAGAACGCTCCGGCTCGCGCTGATCAACATGCCCGCGCCTTCCCGATCCATCCCGGCGCGCACCGACGCCTCCAGATCGCCGCCCTGCGCGCCGATACCGGGCACGAGCAGTGGTGCGTCGGGCAGCGCGGCGCGGATTGCCGCCATCTGCGCCGGATAGGTCGCGCCGACGACCGCGCCGACATTGCCCCGCGCTGCTCCCCATTCCCGGATGCGGTCGGCGATCCGCAGCGAAACCGATTCGCCGCCCGCGAGCGGAAGGTCTTGTACATCACCGCTGCCCGGATTGGAGGTCTTGCAAAGGACGAAAGCGGCGCGGTCATCGCGGGCGAAGAAGGGCGCAAGTGCCTCCCCACCGACGTACGGGCTGATTGTCACCGCATCCGCACGGACGACATCGAAGGCGGTGCGGGCGTACAACGCAGCGGTCGAGCCGACATCGCCGAACTTCGCGTCGAGTAGCATCGGGATATGCGCGGGGATCGCGTCGCGCAAACCGAGCAACACATCCCAACCCGCCGCACCGTGCGCGAGGTAAAAAGCGAGGTTCGGCTTGTAGCAGCAGACGAAATCGGCGGTCGCCGCGATGATGCTGTGGAGAAAAGTCGCGAGCGCCTCCGCGACCGGCAAGGAACGCAGCGCGGCGGGCAGTTTCGCCATCTCAACATCGAGGCCGACACAGAGGAGGGAGCCGTTTGTCGCTACCGCGCCACCCAACCGTTCCCGAAAGGTTGTTATTGTTCCGGTACTCATGCGGCGTGCTCCTTCCAATAATTGCAGCGGTCGGCGAGTGGGCAGCCGACGCAGAGCGGCGTCGCCCGGCAGTGAGTCTTGGCGTGCGTGACGAGCAGCGCGTGTACTTCGCGCATGATCGCGGCATCGGGCGGTAAGGCCTCACTAAACAGGCGGCGGATGTCGTGCCGCGTCCCATCATCCGCCACGAGGCCGACCCGTCGGACGATCCGCGTCGTGTAGGTGTCCACGATGAAGGCGGGCCGGTGGGCGGCGAAGAGAGTGATCGCGTCCGCCGTTTCTTCGCCGATGCCCCAGATGGCGAGCAGTTCGGCGCGCAGCGGCGTGCCCTCCTGCGCCAGCATCGCGGCGAGGTCGCCGTCCCAGCGAACGATGACGTGGCGGCAGAACGTTTCCAGCCGCCGCGCCTTTTGGCGGAAGGTGCCGGATGGACGCACCAATTCTTCCACCGCGTCCGGCGGCAACGCGAGGATTGCGTGGAGGTCGAGCACGCCCGCTTCCTTGAGGTTCGCGATTGCCCGTGCGACCTGTTGCCATGTCGTATTCTGGACGAGGATCGCGCCGACGCAGACCTCGAAGGGCGATTCGGCGGGCCACCATGCATCTTGTGTACCGTACGCCTCGGCAAGCGTCTCATGCAGCCAGGCGACTGTCGGGCGAGCGTTCATGCCGGGCAATCCGGGACGATCACGCGGAGGGCGGCGGGGCGCATCTGGATCGTGAACGGCGTCGTGCCCATCCCGTCGCCGTCCACCTGGATCGGCAAAGGCGGATCGCACGTCACCGAAACCGTCATGCCCTCCCAGTAGTGCGCGCCCTTGATGCGCGACCAGCGCCGCGCCGCGATCTGCATAAAGGCGACGAGCGTGCCGAGCGGCGAGCGGGGGCCGAAGGCGGCGATCGTGAACAGCCCGTCGTCGTAGCGCACGCCGTCCGCGATCTGGATCGCCTTGCCGCCGATGCCGCCGCTGTTGGCGACGAAAATCATCTGCACGCGCCCTTCGTATTGCCGCACGCCGTCTATCTCGATCGTCGTGTGTGCGCGATCGTACGCAAATGTCGCACGCACGGAAGCGGGCAGATACGCGAGGAAACCGATGCGTTTCTTCCACGAGTGGGGAGTTTCGATGATCAGCCGGGCCGCGTAGCCCGCGCCGACATTGAGCACAAATGGTTTCCCATTCACATTGCCGAGATCGAGCGGGACGGTGCGCGCCCCTGCATGGAGGAGGTCGGCGGCGTCATCGGCCCGCACCGGGATACCGAGATCGGCAGCGAGGACATTGGCCGTGCCATTGGGGATGATCGCGAGCGGCGTGGTCGAACCGGCCAGCCCGGCGGCGACATCGCGCACCGTGCCATCGCCGCCGACCGCCGCGACGATATCGTAGCGATCGCACGCGTCGCGGGCGATGCTTGTCGCGTCCGTGCCGGTGCGCGTGAAGGCCGTGTCAATCGTCGCACCGATCCCCCGTCGGTCGAACGACCGGCGAACGACTTCCGCGACATCGGCGGGCAACCGCCGCCCGGCCGCCGGGTTCATGATGAGCAGCAGTCGCACGTCCGCTTCAGGCGGCGCGGTGCGTCGCCGCACTCTCGTCGCCCGCTTCGAGTTCTTCGGGGCCGAAGATGCGCTCAGTCAGGTAGTTGGCGAGCCAGGTGCCGAGCGCCGCGAGGGCGACTCCCATCAGGCTCCGGAACATTGTGCGTGACAAACCCTGCATGGTGCCGCCCCTTTTATTTCTTGCCGCCCTGGTTGACCTGCGCCTTGAACGTCGAACTCGCGGTGAAGCCCGGCGTCGCCGATGACGCTATTGTAATCGGTTTGCCCGTTTGTGGGTTGATTCCTTTGCGCGCGCTCCGCCGCCGCATCTCGAAGGTCCCGAATCCCGTCAGGACGACTTTATCATCCTCCTGCAAGGTCTGCGCGATCAATTTCAACGCGGCGGTAACGACGCGGGAGGCATCCGCCTGCGTCACGTTCGCCCGCTCCGCCACGGCCTTGATGAACTCGTTCTTGTGTACGGACTTGTTCATGCGTCTTCTCCTTCACTCCGCTGACATGCATCAGGTGGCACAGGTTTGTAACCTGTAAGCCTCACAGGTTACAAACCTGTGTCACCTGATCGTGTTGTTTCTCCCAGCAGCGCGACAACGCGATCAATGATACGCTCCGCAAGCAATTCTTTCGCCATCGCCGGTTGCTCCTCCACCCGGCCATCGGCGTGCAGAAAGGTCGCGGCGCTGTCGCGTGCGCCAATGGTCGCGACGGCGTCGTTCGCGACAATCATCGCCAGCCCCTTTGCCGCCAATTTTTGCCGCGCATTGGCGAGCAAATCGTCAGTTTCCGCTGCGAAGCCGATCTTGACGATTGCTATGTCCCGCAGCCCGGCAAGGATGTCCGACGTGCGCTCCAGTACAATCGCCGGTGCTGCGCCGTCCGGCGTTTTCTTGATCTTGTGCGTCGCCATCTGCGCGGGTCGGAAGTCCGCGACAGCGGCGCTCATCACCAGCACGTCCGCGCCCGCAACGGCCTGTCGCGTCGCGGTCTCCATCTCAGCGGCGGTCTCGACGGGCACGAACGCCACCCCGACGGGCGGCGCGAGCGCGGTCGGACCGGAAACGAGCGTCACCGCCGCACCCCGCGCCGCCGCCGCCGCCGCAATCGCGTACCCCATCCGCCCCGACGAGCGGTTGCCGAGATAGCGGACGGGATCGAGCGGTTCCTGCGTCCCACCGGCAGTGACGACGAGCCGCCGCCCGGCGAGGTCGTGCCGCTGACCAAGCAGCCCGGCGACCTCGGCGAAAAGTCGCTCCATTTCCACGAGACGGCCCATGCCGACGAAGCCGGAGGCGAGCGGCCCCTCGTCCGGCCCGACGAAGCGCGCGCCGCGCTCCCGTAGCATCGCGACATTCGCCTGCACGGCGGGGTGCAGCCACATGTAATGATTCATCGCGGGCGCGAGGACAAGTGGCGCACTCGTGGCGAGGGCCGAAAGGCAGATCATATCGTCCGCGATGCCGTGGGCGAGTTTCGCCAGCATGTCCGC
>JALYXG010000442.1 GCA_030947205.1 Chloroflexota bacterium | reverse complement strand
TTGAAGATCGTCCGGTCAATCCAGTTGTTCAGAAGGTAATTGCCCGCCGTCGCGGTGGAAAGGACGCCCTTGACGATCTGCGCGTCCACGCCGCCCTTGACAGCGAGGGTGAGGGCTTCGGCATTGGCGATCATGATCGCGCTAATGATGTACTGGTTCGCCAGTTTGACCATCTCGCCCGCGCCGATTGGCCCAACGTGTGTGACCGTCTTGCCGCCGGAGCCGAGCGCGTCGAGCACCGGCTTCGCCTTGGCGACCGTTTCTTCATCGCCACCGACCATGATCGTCAGTTCGCCCGTCGCGGCGCGCGGCGGTCCGCCGGAAACGGGCGCATCCACCATGCCGACGCCCTTTTCGGCCAGTTTCGCCGCGACTTCGCGCGTGTACGTCGGTGAAACGGTACTCATATCAATGACAACCGCGCCCGCCTTCGCGCCCTCGATGATCCCGTTCGTACCGAGGGCGGTTTCGGTCAGTTCCGGGCCGTCCGGCACGCAGGTCAGAATAAAGTCCGACTGCGCCGCCGCCTCTTTCGGCGTATCCACAATCGTCGCCCCCTGCGCCGCGAGCCGTTCCGCCGAGACGCGGCTCTGGTGCGGCACGACGAGCGTCTCAAAACCCGCCTTGATGAGCGTCGCCGCAATCGGCTCACCGAGCGCCCCTAATCCGATGACCGCAATCGTCTTCGCCATGCCGCATCCTCCTCAGCTGTTTTTCGCGCATCCCATCTGTTGCGTACTGCGCAGTGTAGCCGGAAATCGCGAAGTTGGGAAAGGCATTGTAGTGTTCGATATGTTTAGTATTGACTGAACACATCGAACATGCTATACCGTATAGAGAAAGGGAGGGTCGCGTGGGAGACGAGCAGGCAACAATGGCGGAGCAGTTGTTCGTGGAGCAGGCCGGGATTGTCATCGAGCATTTGGGGATGCCACGGATGGCGGGGCGCGTTCTTGGCTGGTTACTGATTTGCGACCCGCCACAGCAGTCTCCCGGCGAACTCGCCGTGGCGTTGCAGGCGAGCAAAGCCTCGATCAGCACGACCGTTCGCCTGCTCGTGCAGGTCGGCCTCGTCGAGCGGGCCGTCTCCCCCGGCAAGCGGCGCGACTACTTCCGCATTCGCGCGGATACGTGGTCCCGCGCGACGGAGGAACGGATGGGGCTAATTACGTCCATGCGCGAACTCGCGGAGCGCGGCCTCACACTGCGGATAGATGCCGACGCGGAAGCGACCGAGCGACTGCGCGAGATGCGCGACTTTTACGCCTTTTACGAGCGCGAACTCCCCGCGCTCGTCGCGCGCTGGCGGCAGCAACGGGGAAAAGAGCAGCGATGATGGAAAACGCGATTCACATGGAACAGCTCACCAAAGTGTATGGCAAGCAGCGCGGCATCACGGACATCAGCCTGGATGTGCGCGCTGGGGAAGTCTTCGGCTATCTCGGTCCCAATGGCGCGGGAAAAACGACGACGATCCGCCTCCTGCTCGATCTTATCCGTCCGACGCGCGGCCGCGTGCAACTTTTCGGCGAAGACGTGGGCAGCGCCGGGGCGGGGATTCGCCGCCGGATCGGCTACCTGCCGGGCGAACTCGCACTCTACGACCACCTGACGGCGCGGCAGTTGCTCGACTATTTCGCGCACCTGCGCGGCGGGGTGGACAGCCACGCCATCGCTGCACTCGCGGAGCGGCTGACCCTTGATCTCAACCGCCCGATCCGCTCCCTTTCCAAGGGGAACAAGCAAAAGGTCGGCATCGTCCAGGCGTTCATGTCCCGCCCTGACCTCCTGATCCTCGATGAGCCGACCGACGGACTGGACCCGCTCGTCCAGCAGGAGTTTCTGCGGATGGTGCGCGAAGTGAAGGAAGAAGGGCGGACGGTCTTCCTGTCGTCGCATGTGTTGGCGGAAGTAGAGCACGTCGCGGACCGCGTCGGCATCATCCGGGACGGGCAACTGGCGATGGTCGAGGAGATCGCGACGCTCAAAGAGCGCGCGGTGCATCGGGCAGAGGTCCGCTTTGCTCACCCCGTTCGCCAGGATGCCTTTGTCGGGCTGGTCGGCGTCCATGATCTCGTCGTGGATGGCCCGGTCCTGCGCTGCGTTGTCACGGGTTCGATGGACGCGCTTGTCAAGGCGATTGCCCGCTTCGAGGTGGAGCGGATCACGAGCCACGAACCGGACCTCGAAGCGATCTTCCTCGCGTACTATGTGGAGGGAAAGCGCGATGCTGCGTAATATCTGGCTCAAAACGCTACGCGACCAATTGCGCCCCGCGATCTGGTACGGGATCGGCCTGATCGCGCTTTGCACGTACGTGCTGGCCGTCTATCCGACGATTCGGGACAACCCGGACCTCAATCGCACCTTGCAAAACCTGCCGGATGGGGTCAAGGCGCTGATCGGCGGCACGCAGCTGGACCTCGTTTCGCCCGCCGGGTACTTGCAGGCGGAGTTCTTCGCCCTGGTCATCCCGCTGCTCTTCCTTATTTACGCGATCCTGCTCGGCGCGAACGCCATTGCCGGGGAAGAAGAGCGCCGCACGCTCGATCTCCTGCTCTCCTACCCCGTGACGCGCGGGCGGGTCGTCCGGGAGAAGTTCGTCGCCCTCGCGCTGCTCCTCTGCACCCTCGGCGTGATTCTCTGGCTCGCGCTCATCGTCGGAGCGGCAGTCGTCGGCATGCAGATCGGTCGCGGTCATCTCGCGGCGGCGACGATGAGCGCGGTCCTGCTCGGTTGCTGGTTCGGCGCACTTGCCCTCACGCTTGGCTGCGCGACGGGCAAACGTGGCGTGGCGCTCGGCGCGAGCGCGGCGGTCGCGGTGGCGGGCTATTTCGCACAGTCACTCGCGTCGCTCGTCGGCGGCCTGCGGCCCATCGCGAGAGTGTCGCCCTTTTACTACTACGCCAATAACGAACCGCTCCGGCATGGCCTGAACGTCGCGCATGCCGTCGCCCTACTCGCCGCGACACTCATATTGTTCGCGGTCGGGCTGATCCTCTTCGAACGGCGCGACCTCGCCGTATGATGGTCACGTTTGCGGGGAACTCCTCACCCAACCGCCAGCGCGATGACGCCGAGGACCATCCCACCCGCAGCGACCATCCGGCGGCGTCCGTCCCCTTCGGAGAGCAGGCGTGCGCCCATAATCGTGCCGATCAGGATGCTGATTTCCCGCGCGGGTGCGACGTAACTGACCGGCGTGAAGACGAGCGCGGTGAGGACGAGGATGTAGGCGAGTGGGCTAAAAATCGCCACGACGAACGCCGCGCGCCGGTGGTCGCGCCATTCCGCGCGGACTGCCCCCCAATGACGGAGGGCATAGGGCGTGAGCAACACGGTGCGGCCAAGCGTGTTCGTCCAGTCGAACAGGAGCGGTGGGATGAGCAGGACGCTCACCGCGCGCTTGTCCCAGAGCGTGTATGAAGCGATCAACACGCCGGTAATCAGGCCGTACAGGACGGCAGCCCGTCTCCGTTCGGGATCGTCCGAACGTCGCCCTCCCCCCGTCAGGGCGAAGATGCTGACCGCGATGAGTAGCGCGCCGCAGATCGCCAGGGGCGTCGGGCGCTCGCCGAAAATGAGGATCGCGGCGGTGGTTGAAAGCGCGGGGCCGGTCCCGCGCGCAATCGGGTAGACCAGAGATAAATCGCCCACACGATAGCCGCGCTGCAAAGTGAGGAAGTAGACGGTGTGAAGCACCGCGCTGCCAGCCATGAAGGCGATTTCGACCGGGCCGATATGCGGCCGCTGAATAAGGATAGCTCCCAGCGCGAACGGCGCGTAGATACAAGCGGAGAGTGCATTGAAGAGCCAGACAAAGGCCGCTCCGCCCCCGGCGCGTTTCGCAAAGAGATTCCATGTCGCATGGAGGACGGCGGAAGAAAGCACGAGAGAAAGTGCGAGCGCGGTCACGACGAGGCTCCTTCGCTCCCACAGAGCAGCCAGTCCGCCAGTAGTGCGACGGTAAGTCCCGCGCCGCAGGTTGCCGCGACGCCGTGCCAGCCCCACGATTGCCATGCGTACCCCGGCACGACGGAGCCGAAGGTCGCGCCGAGGTAGTAGAAGGCGAGATACAGCGCACCCGCGCTCCCCGTCGCGCCGCGCGCCGAGACATTGACGAAGGCGGGCGCGGTGGACTGCGCGACGGACATCCCGCCGCAAAGGACGACAAGGCTGACGACGATCACGGGAAGAAACGGGGCGAGCGTGCCGACGATGCCGAGGCCGGCAATCGCCATGCCGCAAGCGAGAATTGCCGGGCGCGTGAACCGCGCCGAGAGCCGACCCGCAATCGGCGAGGCGATCACCCCCGCCAAATACACGACGTAGACGCCGGAAACAATTGCCGTCGGCAGGCGGAACGGCGGCGCGGTCAGATAGTACGACAGATAGGTGAAAACGCCCGTGTAGGCGAAAAAGAGCGTCGCGCCGATCACGAACGCGCCGACGACGCGTCGGTTGCGGAAGTGGCCGGCCATGCCGCCGTACGCCTGCCGCCAGACGACCGGGCCGGTGCGGCGGTCGCCCGGCAGCACCTGCGCCATCGCACCCGCGCTGGCGAGTGTGACCACGCCCCAGACGATGAACGCCGTGCGCCATCCGAATGCGTCCGCGATCAGGCCACTCACCACCCGCCCGAGGAGCGCCCCCGCGATGCTCGCGCTGACGTACCGCCCGACCGCCCCGCCGAGCGCCGCCCCACGATACTGATCACCGAGATAGGCGACTGCCACCCCGGACAGCCCCGGAATGAGCGCTCCCTGCATCGCCCGGAAGGCGAGCAGCCACCCGAACGTCGGCGCGACCGCGCAGAGCAGCGTCGGGACAGTCAGCAGCAAACAGGTGGCGACCATCACCGGCTTGCGCCCAAACGCATCACTGAGCAACCCATAGACGCTTGACGCCAGCGCAATTGCCAGCACGACGACGGAAAGCGACAACCCTGCCGTCGCGGGCGCGATGCGGAACTCGCGCGACAAGAGGGGCAGGATCGGCTGCGCGATGTACATGTCCGCGAAGACCGCCGCCGTCACGCAGTACAGCACCACCAGCGCGCCCCGCTCGCTCCCCCGCGTCCGCCCGCCCAGCGTCATCGCCTCAAGGCTCATGATGATGGAGCGCAGAGCGCGCAGAGGGCGCAGAGGACACAGAGAGAATCATTTTGTTCTTCTTTCTTTCGTCTCTGCGCACTCTGCGTCCTCTGCGCTCCGTCGGGTTCAGCCGAAGATTTTTACGTCGCCACCGAGGTAGACGGCGGCCCAGTAAAGGCGGTAGGCTGTCCAGAAGTCCGTCCCCCGGCAGGCGACGACGCGCGGTGCGGCCAGTTCGGTGCCGGGGATCCAGGCGGCGCGCTCGGCCTGGCCAGACGTGAAGAAGGTGATGGTAATTTCCGTCGCGCCCGTGATGCGCCATGGCTCCATGCGGCCAAGGCGTGCCAGCGCGTTCGCCGCGCCGGCGCGGATCAGGGCGTGCGACGCTGCGGGTAGCAAGCAGTCCGCCGCGAACCGTCCTTTCGCCTCCTTGACGACGACGCATTCCGCCCATGGTAGGAGGTCTGCCGTTTCGCGCGCGGTCGCGTCATCACCGGTGACGAGGGCGACGGGCACGCCGAACCAGCCGGCAATCGCCGCGTTCAGGCCGATCTCGCCGACCAGTCGCCCGTTGATCGCCACGGCCTGCACGGCGTACGGGTCCCACGTGTGGTCGGCGATAGCGCGGTGCGTGCCGAACATCGCGTGGTAGCCGACGAAGCAGGCGGCGGCGAAGGTGTCCGCAATCCCCTCCATCATGCCGAGCGACTTCGTGCCGCCCCGGACGAGGTGCGCGAGCGGATCGAGGTCCTCGATCAGGATGTTGCGGCTGTTGTTGTGCGCGTCGCAGACCAGTACCTGCGTCGCACCGCCCGTCGTAAGCCCGGCAATCGCCGCGTTCACATCGGCGGTCATCAGCGCACGGAAACGGGGATAGTCCGCCCCGTCCGGCAGCAGTTCGGACGCGGCGACGAGGCCCGTCACCCCTTCCATGTCCGC